>NZ_JBHVOC010000012.1:0-239419 GCF_044142145.1 Streptomyces sp. BK79 | reverse complement strand
ACCCTTGACAGGTGACCGACGCCCACGAAACCGCAGCAGACCCTTCACTGCGAACCACCGGAGGCGCCCCTCCGGACGACGCCGGATCTTCTGCGAGTCAGGCGCCGACCCCCTTGCTCGAACCACGCGAGGGCGTTCCGCCGGTGATCGCCGACGCCCAGGCCCTCGCCGAGGTGACCGCCGCCTTCGCCGCCGGGCGCGGCCCGGTCGCCGTCGACGCCGAGCGCGCCTCCGGCTACCGCTACGGCCAGCGCGCCTACCTCGTGCAGCTGCGCCGCGAGGGCGCCGGGACCGCGCTGATCGACCCCGTGGCCTGCCCCGACCTGTCCGGGCTGGGCACCGCGCTCTCCGACGCGGAGTGGGTGCTGCACGCGGCCACCCAGGACCTGCCGTGCCTGCGCGACATAGGGATGGTGCCCACCCGCCTCTTCGACACCGAGCTGGCCGGGCGGCTCGCCGGGTTCCCGCGGGTCGGCCTCGGCGCGATGGTGGAGAACGTCCTGGGGTTCGTCCTGGAGAAGGGCCACTCCGCCGTCGACTGGTCGACGCGCCCGCTTCCCGAACCGTGGCTGCGCTACGCCGCGCTCGACGTCGAGCTTCTCGTCGACCTGCGCGACGCGCTGGAGAAGGAGCTGGACCGGCAGGGCAAGCTGGAGTGGGCCCGGCAGGAGTTCGACGCGATCGCCTCGGCCCCGCCGCCCGAGCCGCGCAAGGACCCGTGGCGCCGCACCTCCGGCATGCACAAGGTGCGCCGGCGCCGGCAGCTCGCCGTCGTACGGGAGCTGTGGCAGACCCGGGACCGCATCGCGCAGCGCCGGGACGTCTCCCCGGGCAAGGTGCTGGGGGACGCGGCCATCGTGGAGGCGGCGCTCGCGCTGCCGCCCAACGCGCACGCGCTCGCCGCCCTGAACGGGTTCGGGCGGGTCAACCGCCGGCAGCTGGAGCAGTGGCAGGTGGCGGTCGACCGGGCCCGGGCGCTGTCCGAGTCGCAGCTGCCGCAGCCGGGCCAGCCGGTGACCGGTCCCCCGCCGCCCCGGGCGTGGGCCGACAAGGACCCCGCCGCGGCGGCCCGGCTCACCGCGGCGCGGGCGGCGGTGACCGCGCTCGCCGAGCGGCTGAACATGCCGCAGGAGAACCTGATCACCCCGGACACGGTGCGCCGGGTCTGCTGGGAGCCGCCGGCGACCCTCGACGCCGAGTCCGTGGGCGCCGCCCTCGCCGCGCACGGGGCCCGGCCCTGGCAGGTCGAGCAGGTGACGCCGGTCCTGGTGACGGCGCTGGCCCAGGGCGTGTCGTAGCGGGTACGACGGCGAGTTCCGGCCAAGATCCAGGGGCGGGGCGGTGGACCGGGGGTGTGACGTTCACCGCTCCAGCCGGGGGGACTGGGCAGCTACGTTACCCACAAGTAGCATGGGCGCTGAGCGCGCGCTCAGTGCATGCGTGCCGCAGCAGTGCCATCCCGCACCCTGGAGGAGAGCCATCGTGCCTCGTACCGTCAGGGACGTCGTCTTCGTAGACGGCGTCCGCACCCCGTTCGGCAAGGCGGGCCCGAAGGGCATCTACCACGAGACCCGCGCCGACGACCTGGTCGTGAAGGCGATCCGGGAGCTGCTGCGCCGCAATCCCGGTCTCGACCCCAAGAAGATCGACGAGGTCGCCGTCGCCGCGACCACGCAGATCGGCGACCAGGGCCTGACCATCGGCCGCACCGCCGGCATCCTGGCGGGCCTGCCCACCTCGGTCCCCGGCTACTCCATCGACCGCATGTGCGCGGGCGCCCTGACCGCCGTCACCTCGGTGGCCGGCTCGGTCGCCTTCGGCGCGTACGACGTGGCCATCGCGGGCGGTGTCGAGCACATGGGCCGCCACCCGATGGGTGAGGGCGTGGACCCGAACCCGCGGTTCGTCAGCGAGAAGCTGGTCGACGAGTCCGCCCTGTTCATGGGCATGACCGCCGAGAACCTGCACGACCGCTACCCGACGATCACCAAGCAGCGCGCCGACGAGTACGCCGTGCGCTCGCAGGAGAAGGCCGCCAAGGCGTACGCCAACGGCCAGATCCAGGCCGACCTGGTGCCGGTCTCGGTGCGCCGCACCAACGAGGAGGCCGGCGAGACCGGCTGGGGCCTGGTCACGGCCGACGAGCCGATGCGTCCGGGCACCACGCTGGAGAACCTGGCGGGCCTGAAGACGCCGTTCCGCGTGCACGGCCGGGTCACCGCGGGCAACGCGGCCGGTCTGAACGACGGCGCGACCGCGTCCCTCATCGCGAGCGAGGACTTCGCCCGCGAGAACGGCCTGCCGGTCAAGATGCGTCTCGTCTCGTACGCCTTCGCGGGCGTCGAGCCGGAGGTCATGGGTTACGGCCCGATCCCGGCGACGGAGAAGGCGCTGGCCCAGGCCGGGCTGTCCATCTCCGACATCGGCCTGTTCGAGATCAACGAGGCCTTCGCCGTCCAGGTCCTGGCCTTCCTGGAGCACTACGGCATCGCCGACGACGACGCGCGCGTCAACCAGTACGGCGGCGCCATCGCCTTCGGCCACCCGCTCGCCTCCTCCGGCGTCCGTCTGATGACGCAGCTGGCCCGCCAGTTCGAGGAGCAGCCGCACGTCCGCTACGGCCTGACCACCATGTGCGTCGGCTTCGGCATGGGCGCGACGGTCATCTGGGAGAACCCGCACTTCGAGGGGGACAAGTGAGCACCACCACCGCAGAGCTGCTGAAGGGTGCGGCCGAGCTGTTCCCCGGCGAGGTCGTCACCAGCGCGCACGTACGCCACTTCGACCTGCCGCTGGGTGCCGGGCGCTTCGCGCTCATCACCCTCGACAACGGTCACGACCACACCAAGCCGACCACGCTCGGCCCCCAGTCGCTGGCGAACATCGACGCCGCCGTCGACCAGGTCGAGAAGGAGGCCGCGGACGGCGACATCGTCGGCGTCGGCGTCACCGGCAAGCCGTTCATCTTCGCCGTCGGCGCCGACCTCAAGGGCGTCGAGCTGCTGAAGCGGCACGAGGACGCGCTGGCCATCGGCAAGGGCGGCCACGACGTCTTCAAGCGCCTCGCGAAGCTGGCCGTGCCGACCTTCGCGTACTACAACGGTGCCGCGATGGGCGGCGGCGTGGAGATCGGCCTGCACTGCTCCTACCGGACGGTGTCCGCGGCCCTCCCCGCCTTCTCCCTCCCCGAGGTCTTCCTCGGCCTGGTCCCCGGCTGGGGCGGCTGCACGCTGCTGCCGAACCTGATCGGCGCCGACAAGGCCGTCTCGGTGATCATCGAGAACAGCCTCAACCAGAACAAGCAGCTCAAGGGCGAGCAGGTCTACGAACTCGGCATCGCGGACGCGATCTTCGAGGGCGCGGACTTCCTGGAGCAGTCGCTGATCTGGACGGCGTCCGTCCTCAAGGGCGAGATCGCGGTCGAGCGTCCGGCGATCGACCGCGGCGAGGCCTGGGACCAGGCGGTCGCGCGCGGCCGGTTCATCGCCGACGGCAAGGTGCACGGCGCGGCCCCGGCCGCCTACCGCGCGCTGGACATCATCGCCGCCGCCAAGAACGGCGACCTCCAGCAGGGCTACGACGCCGAGGACCAGGCCCTCGCCGACCTGATCATGGGCGGCGAACTGCGCTCCGGCATCTACGCCTTCAACCTGGTGCAGAAGCGCGCCAAGCGTCCCGCCGGCGCCCCGGACAAGTCGCTGGCCCGCCCGGTCACCAAGGTGGGCGTCGTCGGCGCCGGCCTGATGGCCTCGCAGCTCGCGCTGCTCTTCCTGCGCCGCCTGGAGGTGCCGGTCGTCCTGACCGACATCGACCAGGAGCGCGTCGACAAGGGCGTGGGCTACGTCCACGCCGAGATCGACAAGCTGCTCGGCAAGGGCCGTGTCAACCAGGACAAGGCGAACAGGCTGAAGGCCCTCGTCTCCGGCGTCCTGGACAAGGCCGAGGGCTTCGCGGACGCGGACTTCATCATCGAGGCCGTGTTCGAGGAGATGGGCGTCAAGCAGAAGGTGTTCGCGGAGGTCGAGGCGGTCGCCCCGGCGCACGCGATCCTCGCGACGAACACCTCGTCCCTGTCCGTGTCGGAGATGGCGTCGAAGCTGAAGCACCCCGAGCGGGTCGTCGGCTTCCACTTCTTCAACCCGGTCGCGATCCTGCCGCTGCTGGAGATCGTCCGCGGCGAGCAGACGGACGACGCGTCGCTCGCGACGGCGTTCGGTGTCGCCAAGAAGCTGAAGAAGACCGCGGTCCTCGTCAAGGACGCCCCGGCGTTCGTCGTCAACCGCATCCTGACCCGCTTCATGGGCGAGATCCAGAACGTCATCGACGAGGGCACCCCGGTCGAGGTCGCGGAGAAGGCGGTGGATCCGCTCGGCCTGCCGATGTCCCCGCTGGTCCTGCTGGAGCTGGTCGGCCCGGCGATCGGCCTGCACGTCTCGGAGACCCTCAACCGGGCCTTCCCCGAGCGCTTCACCGTCTCCCCGAACCTCAAGGCGGTCGTCGAGGCGGGCAAGCGCGGCTTCTACGTCTACGACAGCGGCAAGCCCGAGCTGGACCCGGAGGTCGCCGCGCTGCTCAAGCAGGGCGACACCGTCCTCACCGAGGAGCAGGTCCGCGACCGCGTCCTGGACGCGGTGGCCCAGGAGATCGGCCTCATGCTCGACGAGGGCGTCGTCGCCGAGGCCCAGGACATCGACCTGTGCCTGATCACCGGCGCCGGCTGGCCCTTCCACCTGGGCGGCATCACACCGTACCTGGACCGTGAGGGCGTCGCCGAGCGGGTGAACGGCAAGCGGTTCCTGGAGCCGGGCGTGGCGAGCGTTCCCGCGTAAGCCTCCCCGTACGACGGAAGAGGGCCCCCGCCCGAGGCGGGGGCCCTCTTCCGCGTGCCGCCCCTGGGTCAGACCGCCACCGTCCATGGGCCGAACTCCGCGGACCCGGGGGCGGTCTGGCGGGTCACGGCCAGCCGTCCGTCGGCGCCGACGACGGCGATCGTGGCGCGGCCCAGGGCGTCGAAGGCGGCGGCGGGAGCGCCGGAGAAGGTGCCGCCGAGCGGAGCGACGGACACTTCACGCCACGGCTGGTCGCCCGGCAGGAAGCGGTAGGCCACCCCGCCCAGGTCGCTGCGGCAGGCGACGAGCGTGCCGGCCTCGGGGACCGGGCCGGCCGCGAGCGCGACGGCGCCGAAGCCGCCGCGTCCGCCGATCGAGCTGGCGGGCTGGGCCCAGCGTCCGCCCGGTGCGTCCTCCTGGGCCATGAGCAGCCGGCCCGTGTCCGGCTGCCGGTAGACGGTCATGACCTGCCCGCCCGGCTGGACGGTCGCGGCCACCGGACCGGCCGACGGAGCGAGCCGGAACCTGGGCGCCCGGGTGAGGGGCTCGTCGAGCGAGCCCTGCGCCCAGTGAAAGACGCCCTCGCGGCTCGCGCCGAAGACCTCCACGTGCCCGTTGGGCGCGGTCAGCGCGGCGACTCCTTCCTGGAGGTCGTAGCCCCGCAGGTCGGTCCACTCACCCCAGGTGCCGTCGGTCTCCTGGACGCGGCTGTGCAGGCCCTGCCCGGCGTTGCGCACGAACAGGTGCAGCCGGCCCCTGCCGTCCCGGGCCACCACCGGGGTGCCGAGGTGCCGGTCCCGGCTCGGGTCGTTGGCCGAGGGGTTGCCCAGGGTGACCCAGCCGGGGAACGCGCCGTCGGGCTCGGCCTGTTCGAGCAGGACGATCTCACGGACGTGCGCGTCGTCGGCCGCCAGGTGGGACAGGCGTTCGGCGAAGATCTGCCAGCGGCCGTCCGGGGTGAGGCTCACCGCGAGGCCGGGGGCGAGGGGGCCGCCGCCGAGGAAGAACGGGCCGCGCCACTGGTCGCTGCCGGGCTGTGCCTCCAGCCACACCGCGCACTGCTGGTTGAGCACCACGAAGGCCGCGAGCCGGCCGCGCCGGTCGGCCAGCAGCCAGTCGGCGCCGGCCGGGTGCCGCGGGGCGGTGCTCTGCACCCACCCGGTCCCGCGGGAGTTCAGCCCGACCGCGTAGTCACCGCTGCCCGCCGGGTCGCCGCAGTCGTAACCGTCCGCCGCGCCGTAGACGTTGAGGAAGAACTCCTTCAGGGAGACGGCCTGCGGGCCCAGGTTGTGCGGCCACCGCTCGTTGTAGTACCCGCGGTACGCCTCGACGGAGTAGGTGCCGTCCTCGGCGGGGCCCTGGTAGTGGTCCAGGGCGAGCCGGGAGAACAGCGCGGCCGCGGTGTGGTCGCAGTGGTCGGACAGGTCACCGTAGTCGTGCCGCTGCGGGAACTTCTCGTCGTGCACCAGCCGGTCGGGGTCCGGGTCCATGGTGCGGACCAGCGTGGGGCGCACGAGGTCCATGATCTGCACGAGGGTCCGGACCAGTCCGGTGCGCGTGTACCCGTACGGCTCGTGCACCAGGCCGCCGCTGGGCACCAGCGTCGGCACCGACTCCACCTCGTCGCGCCACAGCACGTGCAGGCTGCGCGCCGGGCCCTCCGGTGTGCCGTGCTGCCGGATGTTGAGGAAGATCAGCGTCACCCAGGGGGCGTCGGCGAGCGAGTACGCCTCCGCGACCGCGCCGGCCGCCGTGGACAGGGTGGCCGGCGTCCAGGCCGCCGTGCGGTTGCCGAGCGTCATGGCGGCGTAGGCGGCCTTGATGCCGTTCTGCCGTGCCTTGCCGTAGGCCTCCCGGTCCTCGACGACCGGCTCCGTCTGCCACGGCCGGGGGTTCTTGCCGAGCGCGTCGCCGGCGGTCAGGTACACCGTGGTGGTGCGCGTGCCGACGCGCAGTCCGTGGAAGGTGGCCGGGTTCATGAAGTACAGGTCGTCGTCCGGATGGGCCACGATCTGCAGCACGGACGCGGGACTGTTCACGTGATTGCTCCTCCCGACGGCGGGATGCGGTGTGGTCACAGCGGCCAACCCGGCAGGTAGCCCGCGTGGGCGCGCTGGTTGCGCGCCGATCCGGTCTCGAACTGGCTCGGCACCGGGAAGTAGCTGGGCAGGAACGCGCCGAGGATGGCGTCCTGCTCGTCCTCGGGGACGTCGCCGTCGTGGTAGTCGTTCAGGCAGAACACGTCGTGCGGGCGCACGGTGAGGATGCGGTTGAGCCGCGGGGCGTGCTCGCTGAGGCCGACGTTGACGAAGCCGCAGGAGATGCTGCCGGGCACGCTGCGCAGCGTGTGGTAGCCGAAGTAGTGGTGCAGCGAGGAGGCGACGGAGATGTCGCTGTGGCTGCGCAGCCGGTTGGCCGCGGTGACCGCGACGGCGTGCTGGTGGCGCTGTTCTATGTCCGCCAGCACGCTGCGCCGCAGCGGGTGCGGGGCGTGCAGGAAGGAGTGCACCAGCGTCTGGCCGAAGTCCTGCTGGATCAGGGCACGGTTGTTCTTGGCGGCGCTGATGTTGAACTCGTCGTCGGTCGCCGGGGGCGCCATCGGCACGGACGTGGGCGACATGAAGTACTTGGACTGGCCGTTGGAGTGGAAGAACATGTCCGGCCGTACGGTCCGGCCGAGGAACACGTCGTCGTTGAAGTACAGGAAGTGCTCGGCCAGTCCGTCGATGTGGTGGAGCTGGCTCTCGATGGCGTGCGAGTTGTAGGTGGGCAGGGCACCGCGGTTGCCGAAGATCTCGGTGTGGTCCACCACGCGTACGCGGGGATGGCGCAGGTCCAGCCAGTGCGGGACCTGCTGGTCCGTGACGAGGTAGATGTTGCGGATCCAGGGGGCGTACATGTCGATGGAGCGCAGGGAGTAGCGCAGTTCGTCGCGGTCCCGGAAGCGGGCCGCGCTGGTCGCGGCGTCCTCCGTCTCCATGCCCATGGCGGCCAGGACGGCGTTCTTCCGCTCCAGCCACGCCATGTCGGCGCCGTTGACCCAGGTGTAGACGGCGTCGACGGGAAAGGCCACGTCGCCGTGGAGGGTCTGGGCGAACGGCGTGATCGTCGGATAGTGGCGCCCGCCCAGGGTGATCGCGGCCCGGTGCATGGTGCGCACCGGCACGCGGTCGCCGATCAGGGTGCGGGCGGGGGCCTTGAGGTGACTGCCCGTCTCGTCGTCCGGGTCGTTGTCCCAGAAGGAGATGGTGCAGCCGTATACGGCACCGAGGCGCAGGATGCGCGAGGGGGAGACGACGGTCTGGTACAGCCTCAGGCCCGAGGACGGGGTGTCGGCGTACGGCGCGACGAGTCCGGCCAGGACCGTGGCGACCGTCTTCTGTCCCTCGTTGAGGACGGCGGTGTACACGGCGTCCTGGGCGTAGCGGTCGGCGACGGCCTTGAAGACGGCCTCCTTGTAGACCGCGTGCACCGCGATGGTGTGCCGGACGAGCTGGTCGCGGACGACGAGGTAGGGGATGTCCGCGGCCTCGAGGGCGTTCGCGGCCAGGGCGAGGTTCTGCTGGACGACGTCCCACGGGGACTCCCAGTCCAGCAGCCGGCAGACCTGTCCGCCGTCGGAGACCAGGTCCCGGCGCTGGAGCAGGCGCTGTTCCAGGGCGCGCTGGTCGGCGGTGCGCACGGTGGTGGCGGGCGCCGGTTCCGCGGCGGGCACGATGCCGTCCGCGCCGCTGTAGTAGGCGTGCACGGCCTTGCGTTCGGCCTTGGCCGCGGTGCGGCGGCCGCTGTCGCGTTCGGCGATCAGTTCGTGGAAGATCCGCTCCCAGGTGGCGGTGACCACGGCGGGTGAGAAGCGGCTGACGGAGGCGAGGGCCGCGGTGCCCATCCGCTGCCTGAGTTCGCCGTCCTGGATGAGGAACATCAGCGCCGAGGCGAGTGCGTCGGTGTCGCCGGGCGGGACGAGGACGCCGGTCTGCCCGTCGATGACCACCTCGCGGGGGCCGTTGGGCGAGTCGTAGGAGACGACGGGGACACCGGCCGCGTGCGCTTCGGCGAGGACCAGGCCGAACGCCTCGTTGCGGGAGGTGAGGGTGGCGATGCTGGCCTTGGCCCACTCCTCCGCCAGATGCCTGGAGTTGCCGTTGAGCTGGACGCAGTCGTGCAGTCCGAGCATGTCGATCTGACGGCGCAGGGCGCCGCTGAGCGGGCCGTCGCCGAAGATCCGCAGCTGCCAGTCGGGGTGGTAGCGGGCCACGGTCGCCCAGGCGGTCACCGCGTGGTCGATCTGCTTCTCGGCGACGAGCCGTCCGGCGATCACCACCGTGCGGGTCTGGAGGGTCGAGCGGGGCCGGAAGCCGCTGGGCAGGGCGTTGGGGACGACCTCCAGGCGGGGCGCGGCGTCGCCGAGGGTCTCGGCGAACCAGTCCCGGGTGCGTTCGCTGAGGACGGCGAGCGCGTCCAGCCGGGCCGCGTGGCGGCGCAGCGGCTCCCCGCTGGTGCCGCGCAGTTCGGAGACCCGGTGCTCCTGGTGGACGGTGATGACGTGCGCCGGGGCCAGTTCGACGGCGAGTGCCATCAGGGCGGGGGTGGTGGTGACCAGGATGTCGGTGTCGGTGTCCTGGAGGGCGAGTTCGAGTTCGAGGTCGGAGAGCCGGTTGAACGCGGCCTCCCAGGAGCGGTCGACGATCTGGCTGGGCTGCGCGGACAGGCCCGGCCACATCGAGTCGTCGACCCGGGTGGGGCGCAGGGGGCGGGGGGCGGATCCGGTGAGATCGATCAGGTAGTCGACGCGGACCCGCTCGTCGGGCGTGAAGAACTGCTCGCGGCGGCTCTTGAAGACGCTGAGCACCCGCACGTCGTGGCGGGCGGCCAGTTCGGACGCCTGGTTGAACACCGCCCGCTCGGTGCCGCCGACCGCGTCGGCCGTGGTCAGCAGGAACGTGATCTTCATCTGTCGGTTCAGCCTGCCTCGGGCATGCTCGTGCAGGTGACCCGGAGATTGCCTGCGGGGGTGTAGCGGGGTTGGACGATCATGGGGGGACGGCCGGGCGGGGTGATGGCGAGGCTGCGCATGGCGAAGACACGCAAGGGGTTGCGTACGTCGTGCAGCCGGCGGCCCAGGCGCAGGGACCGTCCGGCGCGGTCGCACAGGACGATGTCCCAGTGGTCGGGCCGGCTGCCCCGGGGCGGCATCCGGTCCAGCGGGACCTCCACGCGGTAGGCGTCCGCCGCGAGCGCGGTGACGGGCTGCTCGATCCGCCGCCCGGAGGCGACGAACTCGGCCCAGGGCTCCTCGGCCCGGACGCCCAGCAGCCGTACGTCGACGGTGACACCGGCGTGCGTCAGGTGGACCTTGGTCACCTCCACGGAGGGACGGGCGCCGGTGCTGATGACGCGGGCGCTGCCGCGGAAGGAGCGGCCGATCCGGTGGCGTTCGCCGGTCACCGGCGAGGCGGCCATGGGCTTGGTCGGCCCCTCGTACGGCACCGGTGGCCGCAGCAGCAGCAGCGAGAGGGTGCGGGAGCGGCGCCCGGTGCCCAGGCGCAGCCGCAGTCGCCGGCGCCCCGTGCCGACGGGCGCGCCGCCGACGTCCTCGCCGAGCAGGACGACGGCGTCGACCAGTGCCTGACCGGCGGGGCCCTCGTAGACGCGGGCCTCGGTGGTGAAGCGGTCGCGGCCGCGGCCGAGCACGATCTCGGCGCGTTCGGGCAGGCCGGCGGAGGGGGGCAGCTCGGCGTGCAGGTTGACGGTCTGGCCGTCGAGGATGGCGGCGTAGTGGAGCCGGGCGGTGCGTCCCTTGCGCAGCGGCAGGAAGACGCGCAGCATCAGCCGGTTGCGCAGGGCGGCGGCGCGGGCGCGGGGTCCGCGGCGCCGACGGGCCGCCCCGCCGCTTGCCGTGGCGGGGCTCTTCGGTGCGGGGGTCATGTCGCGGCGTACCCCAGTTCGGCCAGGTGCTGGTGCTCGGCCGGAGCGGCGGGCCGGCGGGGCGCGGCGATGCCGGAGGACGTCTCGAAGGGGCTCGGCACGGGGAGGTAGGCGTCCAGGAAGGCGGCGACCATCCGGGACTGGGCCGCGGGGTCGGCGGCGGTGACGGTGTCGTTCATGCAGAACGTGTCGAAGTTGCGCCGGGCCAGGAGGTTGTCCAGCCGGCGCTGCGCCAGGTCGTCGGCGAGGTCGATGTAGACGTAGCGGATGTCGCCGACCGTCGCGCGGGCGGACTGGTAGGCGTAGTAGTGGTGCAGCGAGGAGGCGATGGGCACGTCGTTGGGCGAGCGGAACCGGGAGTGCTGGGTGACCCGGTGCGCCTTGGCGTAGACCTGCTCGATCTCCGCGAGCACGCTGCGGCGCAGGGCGTGCGGGGTGTGCTTCATCTTCTGGGAGATGACGGTGCCGAACTGCTGGGCGATCAGACCGCGGCTGTTCTTGCCGGCCGCGTTGACCGGCAGGTCCCCGTTGCTCGCCCGGCCGGACGGGATCAGGGCCTTGGACTGGAAGAACTTGGTCAGTCCGTTGGCGTGGAAGAACTGGCCCGGCTGCACGGGGCGGCCGAAGAACACGTCGTCGTTCAGGTAGAGGAAGTGTTCCGCCAGGTCGGGGATGTGGTGCAACTGGCTCTCGATCGCGTGGGAGTTGAACGTCGGCAGGGCGCCGGGGTCGGAGAAGATCTCCCGGTGGTCGACCACCCGGAGGCCGGGGAAGTCGGTGTTGAGCCAGGACGGCACCTGTCCGGCCGTGACGAGGAAGATGTTGCGCACCCACGGGGCGTACTGGTGGATGGAGCGCAGCGAGTACCTCAGCTCGTCGCGGCTGGTGTAGCGGGCGTCGTTGGCCGCCTGCTCGTGCAGGGAGCCGTCCGGGGCGCCGGTGAGCCGGCCGCGTGCGGCGTCCCGGCTCGCCCGCCAGGCCGGGTCGGAGTCGTCGACCCAGGTGTAGACGACGTCGATCGGGAAGAGGTGGTCGTCGGGCAGCGCGGCGGCGAACTCGGGGAGCGTCCGGGTGTGGCCGGTGCTGTAGACGGCGGGCACCGGGCTGAACCGATTCTGCTCGGCCCAGCAGCGTCCCGCGTCCACCGGGATCTCGGTCACCACCTTGTTGGGCCGGGGCGCGGTCAGCTGGCCGTCCCGCTCCGCCCAGAACTCGATGTCGCAGCCGTACTCGGGGCCGAAGACCAGGTTCCCGGTGGGGTCGCAGACGACCCAGGTCATCCGCAGCACCCGCTGCCCGCGCAGCGCGCGCCAGGCCGCGGGGGCGGTGCCGGGGCGCACCTGCCCCTGCGGGCCGGCGCCCAGGTAGCCGGGGTTGTGCGCGCAGGCCACCTGCAGCAGGTCCTCGACGTCGGCACGCCACCGCTCGGGGACGGCGACGCAGGGCACCGGGGATCCGGTACCGCGGACGCAGAAGTGGTCGATCCCGGCCTCTTCCAGCAGGGAGACGAGGATGTGCAGGTTGCGGGCGCGGGCGGCCCACGCGGTGGCTCCGGGCACCTCGACGGCGCGCAGGTGCCGGCCGGCCACCCGGACGACCCGTACCGGCAGGTCGGACGTGTGCCTGCCCGCCTTGCGGTTCCCGCCCAGGGCGCGCACGACCACCGCGGAGCGCACGGCGTCGGCGGACGCCAGCGAGCGCTTCACGGACGTACGCAGGGTGCCCGGCACGCGACGCACGATCCGGCGCCGCGCTCCCGCCGGCACCAAAGATCGATATGTCGACACGAGCGCGCTCGCCTCGGGATTGTTGAGGCTCACCAGACTTCGCACCATCCACATCGAGGCCGCAGCGCACGCTCCGGCGATTGATTCCCCACCCCTGACCGGCGGGCGCGCACCCCCATGTGCGACTGCCCTCCGGGACCGGACGCGATCGATCTCCCCTTCTTCACCGACTTCACAGCCGATATTCACCCGACGCTCACCGATCGAACAGAATGTTTACATCACAACCTCTATGTGTCCAGAAGCAAGCGGTTTTCGGGAAACGTCTGTCATGCATGACACATCCGGGCAACCATCCGGACGGCTCCGCGCTCCGCGGGCGCGAGCGCGCGATCATGCGGTCAGACGCGCACCCAGTCCGTGAGGACCAGTCCCGGCCCGGGCTCCTGCCGCGCCACCCGCAGCGCCCCGTCGGGCCCGTACGCGGCGAGCACCACGCGCCCCCGGGCGTCGAGCACCAGGGCGGGGTCGCCCGCGCACGGCTGCCCCGTGTCGGTCCACCACAGGCCCGCCGACTCGCCCTCCGTGCCGCAGACACCCACCAGCACGCTTCCCGCGGCGCCGCGATGGGCGATCACCGTGCAGTCGTAGCCGTCGAGGGACGCGCGCAGCACCGCGTTGGCGCCGTCCGCGGGCGTGCCGCCCAGGGGGACGGACCAGCCGCCGAGCCGGTGGCACACCAGACCCGTGCCGGCCGGGTCCGTCCAGAACCAGGTGAGCCGGCCGGGAGCGGTCTCCAGCGCCGCGACCGACCCGGGCAGCGGGCCCGGACGTACGTCGTGGGAGCGCTGCGGTACCGCGCCGGGCTCGGGCTGGACCCAGTGCAGCGCCGCGCCGTCGGCCGGGGCGAAGACCTCGATCCGGCCGGTGGAGGCGGCCGTCGCGGCGAGCCCGTCCCGCAGGCCGGCCCCGCGCAGATCGGCCCAGGGCTCCCACTTGCCGCCCCGCCCCTCCCTGCGCATCATCAGCCCGCCGCCCGCGTTGCGCGCGAAGACGTGGACCGTCCCGGCCGCGTCCACGGCCGCCGTCGGCACCCCGAACCGCACCGCCCGGTCCGGCTCGCGATGCGGGTTGCCCAGCGAGCGCCACTCGGTGACCGGCCGCCCGGTCTGGTACTGGATCGCGTGCACGACGTCCACCTCGGTGGAGCCGTCCGCACGCCGCCGCTCGCGCCGGCCCAGGAAGTGCACGTACGTGTCGGCGCCCTGGGTCACGCTCAGGTGGGTGAGGTCCGCGACGGCGAAGAAGTCCGGCCCCGACCAGCCGGGGCCGCCCGGGCGGGTCTCGGTCCAGCGCGCCAGCCCGCCCTCGCACGGGGCGTAGGCGGTGAGCCGGCCGTCCTTGCCGCGCACCAGCCACGAACCCGCGGCGGTACCGGTCGCACCGGTCACGGCCGGACGCGCGTCGGCCGGGTCGGCCCCGCCGGGACGGCGACGCTGCGGGGCACGTGCGGACCGATCCCGCATCACCATGACGGACTCCTTGGAGAATTCACCCGATCTGGACGCGGGACGTGGAATTCTCACATGATATGCACACGGCATACACTCCTCGTCCCGCGAGGGGTCACCATGCCGACACCTCGCGAACGGGGAGCATCCCTCACCGAACGTCACCTTGCCCTCACCCGGCCTGGTTTGTGAGGTGAGTCACTGCCGTACAACGCCTGGGGCGGGTCGCGGGTCTCTCCGATCGCCCGAGCACGTCCAGGCCGTGACAGCGGTGGTCCGGACAGCACCACGGCCGACGGCACCGCACAGCACGCACCACAGCCCACGGCGGCACGCACCACGGCCCACGGCCCACGGCCCACGGCCCACGGCACGACAGCACACGCAGACCTGGCACGCACAGACGAGGACACCGACCCGATGACGACCCCAGCCGAGGACAGCACCAGCACACCGCGCCGGTCCCGGCGGCGGGGAGCGCCCCGCCGAAGGCGCACCGGCCGGTGGATCCTGCTCTCGCTGGCCGTACTCGTCGTCGCCGGAGCCGGCACCGGCTACTGGCTGTACAGCGACCTCGACGGCAACCTCAAGGGCGTCGACATCGACGACGCGATCGGCAAGGACCGCCCGGAGAAGCTGCCGACGTCCGGTCAGAACATCCTGGTCCTCGGCTCCGACTCGCGCGCGGGCGACAACGCCGAACTGAAGACCGGGAAGGTCGCCGGGGCCCGTTCGGACACCGCGCTGGTGATGCACATCCCCGAGGGCCGCACCGAGGCCGTCGCCGTCAGCATCCCGCGCGACACCCTGGTGACACGCCCCGACTGCACCAAGGCGGACGGCTCGGACGTGGCCTCGGCCGAGCGCGTGATGTTCAACTCCATCTACTCGCAGGCCGGTCCGGCGTGCGTGGTCAAGACGGTGGAGAAGATGTCCGGGGTCCGCATGGACCACTACATGGAGATCGACTTCGCCGGCTTCAAGGGCCTGGTGGACGCGATAGGCGGCGTGACCGTCACCGTCGACCAGGACATCCGCGACCCCTCCAGCGGGCTCGACCTGACCGCCGGCACGCACAAGCTGGACGGCACCGAGTCACTGGCCTTCGTCCGCACCCGGCACGGGGTCGGCGACGGCAGCGACCTCGGGCGCATCGGCCTCCAGCAGGAGTTCATGATGGCCCTGCTGAGCGAGATCAAGAAGCAGGACCTGCTGGGCAGCCCGACCAAGACGTACAAGATCGCCGACACGCTGACCGCGGCGCTCACCACCGACTCCGAGCTGGCCTCGCTCACGGCGCTGGCGGACTTCGGCCGCAGCCTGAACGGTGTCGACCCGGCGTCCATGGAGACGATCATGCTGCCGGTGGCGTACGACAGGACCGACCCCAACCGGGTGGTCCCCGCCGAGCCGCAGGCGTCGACGCTGTGGAAGGCGATCCGCGGCGACCAGGCGATCCCGGAGTCGGCGAAGAAGTCCCCCGCGACCGGCGGCCGTTCCTGACGAGCGGGCCCGTGTCCCCTGACCCCGGGGAGCGCGCCGAGGGGGGTGGCTCAGACCGCCCGCCACGCCCCCAGCGCCAGCCCCGCCTCGTCCGTCCGCCGCGTCAGCAGCAACTGCCCGGTGGACGGGGACAGGCTCGCCGCGACCACGCGGGCGTCGGCGTCCAGGGCGAGGGACACCACCGCGTCCTTCGGCAGCACCGGCCCCGACTCCGTCCACGCCGCGCCCATCGCCTCCTGCTCGGCGGGGTACGCCGCGAAGGCGACCCGGTCGCTCGTCGCCGAGCGCTGGGCGACCAGCGTGCAGTCGTGCCCGTCGATCACGCAGCGGACGGCGGACACCGGGCCGGGGTCCGCGGCGGTCACCAGGGGCGTCGGCTTCCCACCGGGGCGCCAGGCGCACAGGTCACCGGTGTCGTCGTCGGTGAAGAAGAGCGTGGTGCGCTCCGGCGAGGTGGCCTGCGCGCGCAGGGTGCCCGGGCGGACCGCCGCGTCGACGCCCTCCCCCAGCACCGGCCGCGCGCCCGGCTCCTCCTGGCGCCAGTGCAGGATGCCGCCGGGGACGGCCGCGTACAGCTCGACCAGCCCGGAGCCCCCCGTCACCGCCGCGGGCTCCTCCCGCACGCCGCGCCCCTTCAGGTCCCGCCACGGCTCCCAGCCGCCCTTCTCCTTCTGGGCCAGCATGCTCATGCCGCCGCCCCCGTTGCGGACGAAGACATGGGCCCGGCCCTGCGCGTCCACCGCGACGGCCGGGGTGCCGGTGCGGTCGCCCTGCTTGTTGGGGTGCCCGGCCGGCTGCCAGTCCAGGGGCGCGAGCAGGGGCCGGAAGTGCGTGGTGTGCACGAGGTCGGCGCGGTCGGCCCCGGTGGACCGCCAGGCGGCCAGGTGGGCGTAGCCGTCGGGGCCCCGGCCGACCGCCGGACCGGGGAGGAGTTCCTGGTCGCCGCCGAGCCTGCGCGGGGGCTCCCAGGCACCGCCGGGCGCGCGTTCGGCACGCCACAGGGTGGCGCCGTCCGACGGGAGGTAGACACTGAGGCGGCCGTCGCGGCCGAGGAGAAGCCAGTCGCCGTTCACCGGTTCACTCTAAGCGGGGCCGCCGGCTCCGCGTCGAGCGGGTGCCGCCGGAGCGACGGCGCCGTGGGACCCTGACGGCATGGACGACAGCGCCTCCCTGCTCGTGATCGTCGACGCCGCCAACGTCGTCGGGTCGGTGCCCGACGGCTGGTGGCGGGACCGGCGCGGGGCCGCGGAGCGGCTGCGGGACCGGCTGGCGGCGGACGGGGTGCCGGGGCGGCCCGGGCCGGTGGAGATCGTCCTCGTCGTCGAGGGGGCCGCCCGCGGGGTGGACTCCGTGCCCGGCGTACGGGTGGAGTCGGCGCCCGGCAGCGGGGACGACCACATGGTCGCCCTGGTCGCCGGGGCCGCCGACGGCCGCCCGGTCCTGGTCGTGACGGCCGACCGCGAGCTGCGCCGCCGGGTGGCGGAGCTGGGCGCGGAGGTCGCGGGCCCGCGGACGGTCCGGCCCGCGTGACAGCACTCCGGCCGGGCGCACCCGGGCCGAGCGCGACAGCACACCTCCGGACGCACACGGTCGCGCGCGACAGCCCCCAGCGGGACGCGAGCGATCCCCCGCGACCGCACCCAGCCGGGGCGTACGCGATCCGGCCCGCGTACCGGCTCCCCGCACCCGCGACCCGGCGGCCCACGCGCCGACACCCCTCCCCCACGATCCGGCCCGCGTGAGCACGCCCCGCCCGCACACACGTCCGGCCCCGCACGGCCCCCGTGAAGGGGCCGTGCGGGGCCGGAGCGGCAGGTGACCTGGACGGTCGGGGTGGGTCACACCGCGGTGTCTCCCGAGGACGGCCTCGACGGGCCGCCGGCCGGTTCCTCCTCGCCGCGGGCCATACGGCTGTGGCCGCGACCGTAGAGGAAGTAGACGACGACACCGATCGCCATCCAGACGCCGAACCGGACCCAGGTCTCCGCGGGCAGGTTCAGCATCAGCCACAGCGAGGCGGCGACGGACACGATCGGCAGCAGCGGCACCAGCGGGGTGCGGAAGGCGCGCGGCAGGTCGGGGCGGGTCCGGCGCAGGATGATCACGCTGATCGCGACGATGACGAACGCGAAGAGCGTGCCGATGTTCACCAGCTCGGCCAGCTCGCTCAGGCTGGTGAAGCCGGCGACGATCGCGATGATCACGCCGAGCAGGATGGTCGGCCGGTACGGCGTCCGGAACTTCGGGTGAACGCGGGAGAAGAAGCGGGGCAGCAGTCCGTCGCGGCTCATCGCGAAGAACACCCGGGTCTGGCCGAGCAGCAGGATCATGCAGACGGTGGTCAGGCCGACGGCGGCGCCGAAGCTGATCACGCCCGCGAAGAAGGGGTGCCCGGTGGATTTGAAGGCGTCGGCGAGCGGGGCGTCGACGGACAGCTCGCTGTAGTGCTGCATGCCCGTGACGACGATCGAGACGGCGACGTACAGGGCGGTGCAGATGAACAGGGAGCCGAGGATGCCCCGGGGCATGTCGCGCTGCGGGTTCTTGGTCTCCTCGGCGGCCGTGGCGACGATGTCGAAGCCGATGAAGGCGAAGAAGACGACCGAGGCGGCGGTGAAGATGCCCATCACGCCGAAGTTGGCCGGCGCCCACCCGAACATCAGTTGGATCAGGGGCGAGTCCAGCCCGGCCCCCGCCTCCACCGGCTGCGCCTTCGGGACGAACGGGTCGTAGTTGGAGCCCTTGATGAAGAAGGCGCCCGCGATGATCACGATCAGGACGACGGCCACCTTGATGGCGACGACGATCGAGGTGATCCGCGCCGACAGCTTCATGCCGAGGACGAGGATGGCGGTGAGCACCAGGACGAGCGCGGCGGCGAGGATGTCGAAGCCGAAGCCGTCGGCCCCGTCCCGGCCGCCCAGGGCCTCGGGGAACTGCCAGCCCGCGTTGTCCATGAACGAGCGGATGTAGCCCGACCAGCCGACGGCCACCACCGCCGTCCCGAGGGCGAACTCCAGGACCAGGTCCCAGCCGATGATCCAGGCCGGCAGTTCACCGAGCGAGGCATAGGAGAAGGTGTACGCCGAGCCGGCCACCGGGACGGTGGAGGCGAACTCGGCGTAGCAGAGCGCGGCGAGCGCGCAGACGACGCCGGCGACCACGAAGGCCAGGGCCACGGAGGGCCCGGCGTTGTTCTTGGCGACCGTGCCGGTCAGTACGAAGATGCCGGTGCCGATGATGACACCGACGCCGAAGACGGTCAGGTCCAGCGCGGACAGGGATTTCTTGAGCGCGTGCTCCGGTTCCTCCGTGTCTCGGATGGACTGCTCGATCTTTTTGGTTCTGAAGAGACTGCTGCTGCTCACGCGTACCTCCGACGCTTGTCGTCCCCGACATGATCGAGAGGGGGGCGTACTGCGTATGCCCCGGCGTGAGCGGATTCACGCGGATGGGCCGGTCGCACCACTGCAACGAGTGGAGCGACCGGCCCATCCGGTCGTACGTCAGTCGCGCGCGGCCTCCACCGGGTCCGCGCCGGAGCGCTCGTAGCGGCCGTCGAGCTTGGCGACGAGGCCGGTGACCTGACGGGCGATGTCCGGCGCGGTGAGCCCGATCTCGGCCAGGACCTCGGCGCGGGAGGCGTGGTCGAGGAAGCGCGGCGGGATGCCGAAGTCGCGCAGCGGGACGTCGACGCCCGCGTCGCGCAGGGCCTGGGCGACGGCGGAGCCGACACCGCCGACCCGCGAGTTGTCCTCGACGGTGACGACGACGCGGTGGCGCTCGGCGAGCGGGGCCATGGCCTCGTCGACGGGCTTGACCCAGCGCGGGTCGACGACGGTGGTGGAGATGCCCTGCTTGTTCAGCAGGTCCGCCACCTCCAGGCACATCGGCGCGAGGGCGCCGACGGAGACCAGGAGGACGTCCGGGTCGTCGGTGCCGGGGGCGCGCAGCACGTCCATGCCGCCGACGCGGCCGACGGCCGGTACGGCGGGGCCGACGGCGCCCTTGGAGAAGCGGACCACGGTCGGCGCGTCGTCCACCGCGACGGCCTCGCGCAGCTGGGCGCGGACCTGGTCGGCGTCGCGCGGGGCGGCCAGGCGCAGGCCGGGGACGACCTGGAGGATCGACATGTCCCACATGCCGTTGTGGGAGGCGCCGTCGGTGCCGGTGACACCGGCGCGGTCCAGGACGAAGGTGACGCCGCACTTGTGCAGGGCCACGTCCATCAGGACCTGGTCGAAAGCGCGGTTGAGGAAGGTGGCGTACACCGCGAAGACCGGGTGGACTCCGCCGTGCGCGAGGCCGGCGGCGGAGACCGCGCCGTGCTGCTCGGCGATGCCGACGTCGTAGACGCGGTCCGGGAAGGCCTTGGCGAACTTGTCGAGACCGACCGGCTGGAGCATCGCGGCGGTGATGGCGACGACGTCCTCGCGCTCCTCGCCGATCTTCACCATCTCGTCGCCGAAGACGCTGGTCCAGTCGGCGCCGGCGGTGGAGATGGGCAGGCCCGTGTCGGGGTGGATCTTGCCGACGGCGTGGAAGCGGTCGGCCTCGTCCGCCAGGGCGGGCTGGTAGCCGCGGCCCTTCTCGGTGAGGCAGTGCACGATGACCGGGCCGCCGAAGCGCTTGGCGCGCGTCAGGGCGGACTCCAGGGCCTCCAGGTCGTGGCCGTCGATGGGGCCGACGTACTTCAGGCCGAGGTCCTCGAACATGCCCTGCGGGGCGATGAAGTCCTTCAGGCCCTTCTTGGCGCCGTGCAGGGTGTCGTAGAGCGGGCGGCCGACGACCGGGGTGCGCTCCAGGACCTCCTTGGTACGGGCCAGGAAGCGCTCGTAGCCGTCGGTGGTGCGCAGGGTCGCCAGGTGGTTGGCGAGGCCGCCGATGGTCGGGGCGTAGGAGCGCTCGTTGTCGTTGACGACGATGACCAGCGGGCGGTCCTTGGCGGCGGCGATGTTGTTCAGCGCCTCCCAGGCCATGCCGCCGGTGAGCGCGCCGTCACCGATGACGGCGACCACGTGGTCGTCGCGGTCGAGGACCTGGTTGGCCTTGGCGATGCCGTCGGCCCAGCCCAGCACGGTCGAGGCGTGGCTGTTCTCGATGACGTCGTGCTCGGACTCGGCCTGCGAGGGGTAGCCGGACAGGCCGCCCTTCATCTTCAGCTTCGAGAAGTCCTGACGGCCGGTGAGCAGCTTGTGCACGTAGGACTGGTGACCGGTGTCCCAGAGCACCTTGTCCTTGGGCGAGTCGAAGACGCGGTGCAGGGCGAGGGTCAGTTCCACCACGCCGAGGTTGGGGCCGAGGTGGCCGCCGGTCTTGGACACGGCGTCGACGAGGAAGGCGCGGATCTCCTCCGCCAGCCCGCCCAGCTCTTCCAGGCTGAGCCGGTCCAGATCGCGCGGTCCCCTGATGCGGGTCAGCAGCGGCACCCGTGCCTCCTTGCAGTAGAGCTGTTGCCGGGCCTGCCCGAGTCTAATGTTCCGCCGTGGCGGAACGTGTCCGGGCGGTGCGTCGTACGTCACGCGTTCGGCCTTACCCATCGGTGGCCCCTTCTACGACACCGCCCGCCCGAGGGCTCAGCTCGGGCGGGCGGTGGTGGTGCGACGGGCGCGGTGCGCGGTTACGCGCGGCCGGCCGTCTTCTGCGTCTTGCGGGTGACCGCGTCGATGACGACGGTCGCCAGCAGGACGCCACCGGTGATCATGTACTGGACCGGCGAGGCGATGCCCTCCAGGGCGAGGCCGTACTGGATCGAGATGATGACCATCACACCGAGCAGCGCGTCCCACGTGCGGCCGCGGCCGCCGAAGAGGGACGTGCCGCCGATGACGGCGGCGGCGATGACGTTCATCAGGAACTCACCGGTGCCCGCGCCCTGGTTGGCGGAGGCGATCTTCGAGGCCACGAAGAGGCCGCCGATCGCGGCGAAGGTCCCGGCGATCGCGAAGACCGAGATACGGACCAGCTCGACGTTGATACCGGCCCGGCGGGACGCCTCGACGCTGCCGCCGAGGGCGAAGACCTTGCGGCCGTACGCCGTGCGACGGAGCACGAAGTCCGTCAGCAGCAGGAACGCGAGGAAGATCACCACGGCCAGCGGCAGGCCCTTGTACTGGTTGAAGACGATCGCGACGGCGAAGGCCAGCACGGCGAGCAGCACCGTGCGCACGATGATCTCGTTCAGCGGCCGGGACGGCACTCCGGCGGCCTCGCGACGGCGGTTGTCGAGGAAGGCGGTGAGGAAGTACCCCGCGGTCACCACGACCGCCAGACCGTAGGCGGCGGCCACGTCGCTGAAGTAGTAGCTGGTCAGCTTGACGACCACGCCGTCGGCGTCCAGGTTGATGGTGCCGTTGCTGCCGAGGATCTGCAGCATGAAGCCCTGCCAGAACAGCAGTCCGGCCAGCGTCACGGCGAAGGCCGGGACGCCGATCTTCGCGAAGACGAAGCCGTGGATGGCGCCCGCCACCGTGCCGGTGAGGATCGCCAGCACCAGGGCGAGTATCTCGTTCATGCCGTGCGTGACGCTCAGCACCGCGAAGGTGGCGCCCGCGACACCGCTGACCGAACCGACCGACAGGTCGATCTCGCCGAGCAGCAGCACGAAGACGATACCGACGGCGATCATGCCGGTGCCGACCATGGCCACCGACATGTCGGAGAAGTTGCCGGCGGTGAGGAAGTTGGAGTTCAAGCTGGTGAAGATGGCCCAGATGACCAGCAGGCCGACGACGACCGGAAGGGAGCCGAGGTCACCGGCCTTCATCTTCCGCTTGAACTCGCCGAGGTAGCCCGCGAAGCCCTGCTCGCGCACCAGGAGCCGCGGGTCGACCGCGGCGACGGCGGCGGGAGCGGCTTCCGGGTTCGCCGCCGCGCTGTCCGCGGCGGGGGTGGAGGTCTTGTCGATGCTCACTTCTTGATCTCCCCATTGGTGCGCGCCGCACGACGGGTCACGGCGTTCTCCGTGGCGCCCGTGATGGCGGAGATGATCTCCTCCTGCGAGGTCGACTTGACCTCGAAGACGCCGTTGTTGCGCCCGAGGCGCAGGACGGCGACCTTGTCGGCGACCGCCTTGACATCGGCCATGTTGTGGCTGATGAGGATGACGGCGTGGCCGCGCTCGCGCAGCCGCTCCACGAGGTCGAGGACCTGGGCGGTCTGCTCGACGCCGAGCGCGGCGGTGGGCTCGTCGAGGATGACCAGCTTGGGCTCGCCGAGCATGGAGCGGGCGATCGCCACGACCTGGCGCTGACCGCCGGAGAGCGAGGCGATCGGGATGCGGACGCTGGGGATGCGGATGGACAGCGTGTCCAGCAGCTCGCGCGAGCGGCGCTCCATCTCCACCTCGTCCAGGACACCGCGCTTGCGGATCTCCCGGCCCAGGTAGAGGTTGCCGACGACGTCGATGTTGTCGCACAGCGCGAGGTCCTGGTAGACGGTCGCGATGCCCAGGTTCTGGGCGTCGTGCGGCTTGTTGATGCTGACGGCCTTGCCGTCCCACTCGATGGCGCCTTCATCGATGGGGTGCACGCCGGCGATCGTCTTGACCAGCGTGGACTTTCCGGCGCCGTTGTCGCCCACCAGGGCGACCACTTCACCGGCGTGGACCTCAAGCTCTACGTCGGTGAGCGCCTGGACGGCACCGAATCGCTTGGAGACCCCGCGCAACGCCAGCACGGGCGTAGCGGACACGTGAACCATCTCCTTCGCCGCCTGACCCGGCGGGAGGTTGTGCAGAAAGGTTGGGGGGTGGGCGGGGGTTGCCCGCGGGGGTTCCGTCCGGCGCCCCGCGTAGCTTGCGGGGCTGTTGGGTGCGGGGCGCCGGAGGAAGCTGCGTCGCAGCCGGTCCCGTACGCGCTCAGGCGGTACGGGGCGCGGGGCTGCTTACTTGAGACCGATCTTGTCGCAGGCGGCCTTGTACTTGCCGGCGCAGATCTCGTCGAGGGTGTAGAAGCCCTCCTTGATGACGGTGTCCTTGATGTTGTCCTTGGTCAGGGAGACGACCGGGACGAGGACCGTCGGGATGCCCTTGGTGGTGGCGCTGTCGGCCTTGTCCTTGGCGATGGAGTCGAGCGACTCGCCCTTGGCGAGGGCGACGGCCATCTCGCCGGCGACCTCGGCCTCCTGCGGGTAGGACTTGTAGACGCTCATGTACTGCTCGCCGGTGACGATGCGCTGCACGCCCGCGAGTTCGGCGTCCTGGCCGGTGACCGGGATGTCGGCGATGCCGGCGGCCTTCAGGGCGGTGATGATGCCGCCCGCCATGCCGTCGTTGGCGGAGTAGACGCCGACGATCTTGTCCTTGCCGAGGGCGGAGATGGCGCCCTCCATGTTGGCGTTGGCGTTCTCCGGCTTCCACTCCTTGGTGTCGTACTCGCGGCCGATCTTCACCTTGCCGTCGAGGACGGAGTGGGCGCCCTCCTTGAACTGGGCGGCGTTCGGGTCCGTGGAGGAACCGTTCATCATGACGATCTGGCCGTCCTTGGCCTTGTCGCCCAGCGCCTCCAGGAGGGCCTCGCCCTGGGTCTTGCCGACCGTGACGTTGTCGAACGAGGTGTAGGCGTCGATCGGGCCCTCGGCGAGGCGGTCGTAGGCGACGACCGGGATGCCCGCGTCCTTTGCCTTCTTGATCGAGCCGGCGATGGCCTTGGAGTCCACGGCGTCCACGACCAGCACGTCGACCTTGTTGGTCACCATCGTGTCGACCTGCTGCGACTGCAGCGTGGCGTCCTGCTTGGCGTTGGCGTAGACGACCTCGCCCTTGTTGTTCGTCAGCTCCTTGACCTTCTTCTCGATCAAGGGCTTGTCGAACTTCTCGTAGCGAGCGGTCTGGTTCTCCGGAAGCAGGAGACCGACCTTGATGTCGTCGCCCTTCTTGGCGGCCGAGTCGGACGAGTCGGCCTTGTCGCCGGACTCCTTGGCACTGCCACAGGCGGCGAGCGAGACCGCCATGGCGGTGGTGGCAACGGCGACGGCGGCACGACGCATACGCGTGTTCACTTCAGAAACCTCCCTGACGAGGCCGCGTCGTTGCGGCCGAGGTGGCTGGAAGTCAACTCGGCCACACGTGCGACGTCAAGAAGTAAATCCTTAACGAGATGACAACGGTGCCATCCGTGCTCTAAGTGAAGGCAGGGGAGGCCATGGACAGAGCACCGGTCGCACTTCCGTCCAAAAGGGTCGAATCGCCCATCTCGCTGAGCGCGAGGGCGAGCGCCCCGAGCACCTCCGCACGGCCGCCAAGTGCCCCCGGGAGTACGGAGAGTTGGCGCGCCGCGCTGGGGATCGCGTAGCGGCCCACGGACTCCCGGATCGGGCCCAGCACCAGCTCACCGGCCTCCGCGAGATCGCCGCCGAGCACGACCCGGCTCGGGTTGAGCAGGTTGCAGAGGTTGGCGACTCCGCTGCCGATGTGGCGGCCGACGTCGGCGATCACCCGACGGCAGCCCGGGTCGCCGTCGCGGGCCAGGCGCACGACGCCTTCCATGGTCAGGTCGGTGCCGTGGCTCGGCTGCAGGAGCGGGAGCACGTAGCGCGCGGAGGCGAAGGTCTCCAGGCAGCCCCGGTTGCCGCAGCGGCAGACCGGGCCGGACTCGTCCAGGGTGATGTGCCCGATCTCGCCCGCCGTGCCGCCGGGGCCGCGGTAGATCTTGCCGCTGATCACCAGGCCGGCGCCGACACCGCTGGCGACCTTGATGTACGCCAGGTCCCGCACCCCCCGGCCGCTGCCCCAGACCAGCTCGCCCAGGGCGCCGAGGTTGGCGTCGTTGTCCACGTGCACCGGCACGCCGAGCCGCCCCCGCAGCTCCTCGGCGGGCTTGGTGCCGCCCCAGCCGGGCAGGATGGCGGTCGAGCCGAGCGTCCCGGACTCCACGTCGATCGGGCCGGGCACGCCGAGGCCCACTCCGGCGATCTTGGAGCGGTCCACGCCGGTCGCCTCGATCAGCCTGCTGACCAGCTGTTCCGCCCGGTCGAAGCCCTGTGCGGCGGACGCGTCGACGTCCAGCGGCTCGGACTCCTCGGCGAGCACCTGGTGGGCGAGGTTCCCGACCGCGACGCGCAGGTGGGTGTGCCCGAAGTCCACGCCGATGACGATGCCCGCGTCCCCGCTCAGCGAGACGCTGCGGGCCCTGCGGCCGCCCGCCGAGGTGGGCGTGACCTCGACCGTCCCGCCGTCCTTCAGCTCCCGGACGATGTTCGAGACGGTCGCCGCGGACAGGCCCGTCGTCCTCGCGATCTCCGCCTGCGTGAGCGACCCGGCGAGCCGTACCGCTCGTACGACCCGTTCCAGGTTGGCTCGGTGCAGCGACGACTGCGACCCGGGAGTCTCCACGACGACCTCCTGCGCGCGGGGCCGCTTCGATGAGGCCCCGTCCATGTCCAACTAGTGAACTCTAAGCTGAGCCGTTCGGGTCGCCTCCCGTCAAGAGGTTGAACCGCATCCGGGTGCCCGGCACACATAACCGCACACACTCGACCGCATACGCGCCGAAGCCGCCCCCGGACCACGGGAGCGGCTCCGCGCGAGCACCGAGGGGTTACTTCAGGGCGCCCGCCGTGAGCCCCTGGACCACCTGGCGCTGGAAGATGATGTACGCGGCCAGCACCGGCAGCATCGCCATCACCAGGCCCGCGAACAGACCCGACCAGTCGCCCTTGTAGCCCTGGCTGACGGCGAGCTGCACCAGGCCCTGGGTGAGGACGTGCTTGTCCGGGTCCGTGTTCAGCACGGTCGGCAGCATGTACTGGTTCCACTGGCCCAGGAAGTTGAAGATTCCCACACTGATCAGGCCCGGCTTGGCCATCGGCAGCATGACCTGGAAGAACGTCCGGGTGTGCGAGGCCCCGTCCACGAACGCGGCCTCCGCCACCGAACTCGGCAGCGTCCGGAAGAAAGCGGTCAGGAAGAACACCGTGAAAGGCAGCGAATAGGCGATGTAGACCAGGATCAGCCCGTGGATGGTGTTCAGCAGTCCCATGTTGTCCACGACGTAGAACAACGGGACCAGCGCGAGCATGATCGGGAAACTCATGCCGCCGATGAACAAGTAATAGATGAACCGGTTGCCCGGGAAATCGAACCGGGCCAGCACATAGGCCGCCATCGAACCCAGCACCAGCGTGCCGACGAGCGAACCGCCCACCACCAGCACGGTGTTGAGGAAGTAGTCGCTCATGTGGGCCTGGGACCAGGCCCGCGACCAGTTGTCGAAGTTCAGCTTGTCGGGGAGCGACCAGGGCGAGCCGAAAATGGAGGCGTCGTCCTTGAAAGAGGTCATCACCGCCCACACCAGCGGCATGCCGACCATGATCGCCCAGATGACGAGGACGCCGTGGGAGAAGACGTTGAGGGCGGTGCCCTCCTTCTTCCCCTTCTGCAGCCCGCCGGGCGGGGCCGCGTCCTCGCGGACGGACACGCCGGGCTCGGCCGGTACGGGAGCGGGGGTCTCGGTCGTCTTCATGTGATCAGTACTCCAGCCGCTCGCGCCGGCCCAGCTTCATCACGACGGCCGCGAAGGCCAGCGTGACGACGAGCAGGGCGACGCCGATCGTGGTGGCGTAGGCGGCCTGACCGTCCCGGAACGCCTTCTGGTACACGTACAGGACCATCACCGTGGTCGAGTAGTCGGGTCCGCCGGGTCCGGTCGTCATGATCTGCACGACCGCGAACGACTCGGCGCCCAGCGCGAGGATGCCCATGTAGACCCAGCCGGACTGCACGGTGTCCCACAGCAGCGGCAGGGTGACCTTGAAGAAGGTGGTGAAGCGGGTCGCCCCGTCCAGCAGCGCCGCCTCGTACAGCTCCGCCGGGATGGAGGCCATGCCCGCGGAGAACAGGACGACGAAGAAGCCCACCGTCGACCAGACGAGCACCGCCATCACGCACCACAGCGCGAGGTCCGGGTCGCCGAGCCACAGCGGCTGGACGTCGCCCAGGCCGATCCCGCGCAGCAGGGAGTTGACCGCGCCGCTGTCCGGGTTGTACGCGAACTGGAACAGCAGGGCGACGATCGCGATGGAGAGCACCTGCGGGAAGAAGTAGACGATCTTGTAGAAGCCGGAGCCTCGGACGCCGGTGATCACCGGGCCGCCCTTCCGCTTGCGTCCGCCCACGTTGATCATGAAGGAGAAGAAGAGCGCCAGGCCGAGCGTCACCAGCGGCACCAGCAGGGCGAACAACACGCTGTGCCAGAGCGACTTCCAGAAGATGTCGTCGTCGAGCATCCGCGAGTAGTTGTCGAAGCCGACCATCTTGAACTCGGGACTCAGGCCCGTCCAGTCCGTGAACGAGTAGTAGATGGACTGGATGAACGGCCAGACGACGAAGAGCGCGTACAGTCCCAGGGGAACGGCCAGGAACCCCACGATGAACCGGTACTTGCCGTGCTGCATTACCACCGACCCCGATCTGCGCGCGGGTGGCGCCGCCAGGGCCCGTCCGGCGCCGGAGCGCGGGACAGGCCCTGGTGACGCGTCCTCACTGGTGCTTGTAGTGCTTGATCGACGAGTCCTTGGCGGCCTCGTCCGCGTAGCCCTGGATCTTCTTGATGGTCTCGGCCGGGGTCATCCGGCCGGCCATCATCTCGCCCAGGCAGGAGACGCCGATCTTCTCCTTCTGGAGCTGCACGTACCAGTCCTGCATGCGGGGGTTCACCACGTTGTCGCCGGCCAGTTCCAGCGCCGCGACGCCGGCCTTGAGGCCCGGGGTCAGCTCGATGCCGTCGGTGCCGCCGTTGTAGGCGGTCAGCGACTTCACCTTGCCGGTGAAGTTCTTCGAGGACGCCTCGCTGAGCATGATGCGCAGCTGCTCCATGCCGCCGGCGGCGTTGGCCGCCTTCGCCGGGACGATGAAGGGCTCACCGCCGGAGGCCCAGATGGTGCCGAAGGGCATCGCGTCGTTGTCGTCGATGCCCGGCGGGGCGGAGACCGTGAGGTCGAAGTCGGCGGGGATGACGTTGGCCGACTCGTTCTCCACCCAGGAGCCGTTGGGGAGGAACAGGGCGTCGCCCTTGGCCCAGGCGGTCTGCGACTGGATGTGGTCCAGACCCGGGGTGCCCTTGAGGATGTAGCCCTTCTTGTACAGCTCGTACCAGGCCTCGAAGACCGTCTTGACCGCCGGGTGCTTCCAGGCGTTCGGCTCCAGGTTGTCGATGGCGTTGAGCACCTCGACACCGCCGACCTTGGCGATCATCGGGGACATCGCGAAGGGGATGTAGTACGGGTACTTGCCGGCGTAGGTCCAGCCGGCCATGTCCTTCTTCTTGGCCTTGGCGCAGACCGCGAGCATCTCGTCCCAGGTCTTCGGGTACTCCGCGTCGAGGGAGTCCAGGGCCTTCTTCGAGTACCAGTTGCCATACACCGTGTAGGCGTAGTACAGGATCCAGACCGGGTCGCCGTCGAACTGGCCCATCTCGACGATGCCGGGCCGCAGGGTGTCGCGGACCTTCTTGTTCGGGTCGTCGTAGGACGGCGCGTCCAGCAGCGGGGTGAGGTCGGTGAGCTGCTTCTTGCCCACCAGGACGCCCATGTCCATCTGCTCGGCGCCGGAGTTGTCCACGAGGTCGGGCGGGTTGCCGCCGTTGAAGCGCGGCTGGAGGGTGGACTGGATCTTCTGGGTGGCGGAGAACTTCACCTTGGCCTTCGGGAAGGCCTTCTCGTACAGCTTCACGGCGTCCTCGGCGTACTCCTTGCCGAAGCCTCCGTCGAAGAGGACGAACTCCATCTGGGCGCTGTCGTTGACCGCCAGCGGGTTCTCGGCGGACTTCTTGCCCGCCTCGGCCTTCTCCTGGTCGTCCCCGCCGCCGCTCGCGCAGGCGGACAGGAAGCTCATGGTCGGTACGGAGATCAGGCCGAGCGCCGCGGACCGCTTGATCAGATCGCGGCGGCCGACGCCCTTGCCGTTGTTCTCGGCGGAAGTGGATCCCATGCTCAAGTCCTCGCCTTCTCCAGGACTCAGGCGGTGAACCGGATCCTCCCCGGCACCGCGATCGGGTCACGCTGGGTCGTGCAGGAAGTACGGGTGTTGCTGGTCGAAGCCTTGCGGACACAGATGTCCGGGTGTTCTGGCGGTCCCTTTTCGCGGTTCCCCCCGGATCCCCCGGTGGCCGACAGGTATAGTCCACTTCCCGCCAGCTGAGCAAGATCGAATGCAAGGTTGGCGGTACGTCTTTTCCGAGTTGAGACCTCCCGGAAATATGAGGGGCCTGTGTGCCGCTTGCCGGAAGAATCCCCGGCATAAGCCCCGAACGCCACATCCAACACCCTTGACATCACTTGCCACTTGACCACTACTGGTGCTTGCGCGAACGAATTGACAACGTTGTCCGCAGGAGCGCGGGGAGGGTGGCCAGGGCATGCAGTACAGAGTTCGGCACAGATGGGGTTCGGCGGTCGTGATGACGACCGCCCTCGCTTTGGCGGTGGGTTCGCAGGGTGCGGCGGTCGCGCTGCCCACCGCGCCCGCCGGAGCCGACCGGGAGTTCTCGTCCTCGTTCGAGTCGGACGACCCGGTTCCGGACTGGCTCAACACCGTGGACACGGACGCCGACGGCGGCAAGCGCGCCGCGGGCGTCGACGGCGGCTACAGCACCGGCATACCGGGCAACGTCACCGACCACGTCACCGACGTCCGCGCGAGCGCGGAGAACACCGGCGGCGGCGAGGTGAAGGAGAACCTCGCCGACGGTGAACCGAGCACCAAATGGCTGACGTTCGAGAGGACCGGCTGGGTCGAGTTCGACCTGGACGCCCCGGCGAAGATCGCCAAGTACGCCCTCACCTCGGCCAACGACCACGCCGAACGCGACCCCGCGGACTGGACGCTGAAGGGGTCGGCGGACGGCGAGACCTGGCGGACCCTGGACACCCGGTCCGGCGAGTCCTTCGGCGAGCGGTTCCAGACGAAGACGTACGACCTCGCCGAGGCGGCCGAGTTCCGGCACTTCCGGCTGGAGATCACCGGGAACAACGGGGCGGGCGACGCGCTCCAGCTCGCCGACGTGCAACTGGCCACCGCCGCCACCGAGACGCCGGTCCCCGAGGACATGCTCTCCCTCGTCGACCGCGGCCCGAGCGGTTCGCCGACGGCCAAGGCGGGCGCCGGCTTCACCGGCACGCACGCCCTCAGGTACGCGGGGCGGCACACCGCGGACGGCCGGGCGTACTCGTACAACAAGGTCTTCGACGTCGACGTGCGGGTCGACCGCCGCACCGAGCTGTCGTACAAGATCTTCCCGTCGATGGCGGACGGCGACCTCGACTACGACGCCACGAACGTCGCCGTCGACCTCGCCTTCACCGACGGCACCTACCTGAGCGACTTGAAGGCCACCGACCAGCACGGGTTCCCGCTGACGCCGCGCGGTCAGGGCGACGCCAAGGTGCTGTACGTCAACCAGTGGAACAGCGTGAAGTCGGGGATCGGGTCGGTCGCGGCCGGCAAGACCGTCGACCGGATCCTGGTGGCGTACGACTCCCCCAAGGGCCCGGCGAAGTTCCGGGGCTGGCTGGACGACGTGGAGATCGAGCGGGCCGCTCCCGCACGCCCCGAGGCCCACCTGTCCGACTACGCGCTCACCACCCGCGGCACCCATTCCAGCGGCGGCTTCTCGCGCGGCAACAACATCCCGGCGACCGCCGTGCCGCACGGCTTCAACTTCTGGACGCCGGTGACCAACGCCGGTTCCCTGAGCTGGCTGTACGACTACGCGCGCGGCAACAACGCGGACAACCTGCCGACCCTCCAGGCGTTCAGCGCGAGCCACGAGCCGAGCCCCTGGATGGGCGACCGGCAGACCTTCCAGGTGATGCCGTCGGCCGCCGCCGGCACCCCGGACACCGGCCGGGACGCCCGCGAGCTGGCCTTCCGGCACGAGAACGAGACCGCCCGGCCGTACTACTACGGGGTGCGGTTCGAGAACGGCCTGAAGGCCGAGATGGCGCCGACCGACCACGCGGCGATGATGCGCTTCACCTACCCCGGTGACGACGCGAGCGTGATCTTCGACAACGTCAACGACCAGGCCGGCCTGACCCTGGACAAGGAGAACGGCACCTTCCAGGGCTACTCGGACGTCAAGTCCGGCCTGTCCACGGGCGCCACCCGCCTCTTCGTCTACGGCGAGTTCGACAGCAAGGTCACCGGCGGCGACTCCAGCGGCGTCAAGGGCCACCTGCGCTTCGACGCCGGCCGGGACCGCACCGTGACGCTGCGCATCGCGACCTCGCTGATCGGCGTCGACCAGGCGAAGGACAACCTGCGCCAGGAGATCCCGCAGCGCACCTCCTTCGACAAGGTCAAGCGCGACGCCCAGAAGCAGTGGGACAGGATCCTCGGCAAGGTCGAGGTCGAGGGCGCCACACAGGACCAGCTGACCACGCTGTACTCCAGCCTCTACCGGCTGTACCTGTACCCGAACGCCGGCCACGAGAAGGTCGGCGGGACGTACAAGTACGCCTCCCCGTTCTCCGAGGCGGTCAAGGAGGACACTCCGACCGAGACCGGCGCCAAGGTCGTGGACGGCAAGGTCTACGTCAACAACGGCTTCTGGGACACCTACCGGACCACCTGGCCCGCGTACTCCTTCCTGACCCCCTCCAAGGCCGGTGAGCTGGTCGACGGCTTCGTACAGCACTACAAGGACGGCGGCTGGACCTCGCGCTGGTCCTCCCCCGGCTACGCGGACCTGATGACCGGCACCTCCTCGGACGTCGCGTTCGCGGACGCGTACGTCAAGGGCGTCGACTTCGACGCGAAGGCGGCGTACGACGCGGCCGTCAAGAACGCCACCACCGTGCCCCCGTCCTCGGGCGTGGGCCGCAAGGGCATGGCGACCTCGCCGTTCCTCGGGTACACGAGCACGGCGACGCACGAGGGCCTGTCGTGGGCGCTGGAGGGCTACCTCAACGACTACGGCATCGCCAAGATGGGCGAGAAGCTCTACAAGGAGACCGGCGAGAAGCGGTACAAGGAGGAGTCGGCGTACTTCCTGAACCGCGCCCAGGACTACGTCAACATGTTCGACGCGAAGGCCGGCTTCTTCCAGGGCAAGGACCTGGCGGGCAAGTGGCGCGTGGACTCCGAGAAGTACGACCCGCGCGTGTGGGGCCACGACTACACGGAGACCAACGGCTGGGGCTACGCCTTCACCGCCCCGCAGGACAGCCGGGGCCTGGCCAACCTGTACGGCGGCCGCGACGGCCTCGGCGACAAGCTGGACGAGTACCTGTCCACCCCCGAGACCGCCTCTCCGGAGTTCAAGGGCTCCTACGGCGGTGTCATCCACGAGATGACCGAGGCGCGGGACGTGCGCATGGGCATGTACGGGCACTCCAACCAGGTCGCCCACCACGCGCTGTACATGTACGACGCGGCCGGGCAGCCGTACAAGACCCAGAAGAACGTCCGCGAGGTGCTCTCCCGCCTCTACACCGGCAGCGACATCGGCCAGGGCTACCACGGTGACGAGGACAACGGCGAGCAGTCGGCCTGGTTCCTCTTCTCCTCCCTCGGCTTCTACCCGCTGGTGATGGGCAGCGGCGAGTACGCCATCGGCTCCCCGCTGTTCACCAAGGCGACCGTCCACCTGGAGAACGGCCGCGAACTGGTCGTCAAGGCGCCGAAGAACAGCACGAAGAACGTCTACGTGCAGGGCCTGAAGGTCAACGGCAAGCGCTGGAACTCCACTTCGCTGCCGCACGCGCTGATCGCCAAGGGCGGCGTCCTGGAGTTCGACATGGGCGCGAAGCCCTCCTCGTGGGGCACCGGCGAGAACGCGGCGCCGGTGTCGATCACCGAGGACGACGAGGTGCCGACGCCGCGCGCGGACGCGATCGAGGCCGAGGGCGCCCTGTTCGACGACACGTCGGCGACGGAGGCCGCCGTCACGTCGGTGGACCTGCCGGTGTCCGGGGAGGGCACCGAGGCGCTCCAGTACACGCTGACGTCGCCGGCGGACCGGGCGAAGGCCCCGGCGGGCTGGAAGCTCCAGGGGTCGGCCGACGGCACGGCCTGGCGGACGCTGGACGAGCGCTCCGGCGAGTCCTTCGCCTGGGACCGGCAGACCCGGGCGTTCTCGGTGAAGTCGCCGGGGGCGTATCAGAAGTACCGCCTGGTGCTCGACGGCGAGCACACGCTGGCGGAGGTGGAACTGCTGGCCTGAGGGTGAGGTGAGCACGGGATGACGCTGCGGGGTACGCCGGGTGACCGGCGTACCCCGCAAAAGGTTGTACGCCTCACGTTGCACTTGCGTACCTGTTCTGTACCGCTCTCGTCCCCTGCCGTAAATCTGATTGACGCGTGAACGTCATGTGTAAGGATCACGGAAGTACCTCGGGATCATGCGGACTTACCCGTTCGTGATCCCTTCCGCATGACCAAGATGGAGGACCCACGTGGCCAAAAGCTCCGGCCTGAACACGCGTCGCGCCCTGGCGCGTGCCACGGCTGCGGCGCTCACCGCCGCTCTGGTGGCGACCGGTGCGAGCACCGCCGTCGCCACCGACGACCCCGGGCGTTCCGCCCAGGAGGCGCCCGTCGACGTGAAGGCGTCGGACGCGTCGAAGTTCGGCGCGAGTGCCGCCGAGGACGAGTACGCCCCCGTCAACGCGCTGTACGGCGTGGACGGCAACGGCGACCTCTGGGCCTACCTGCCCAACGGGGAGGGCGGCCTCGACTCCCGCATCGAGAACGGCTATGGGTGGCAGACCTCGTCCTTCCTGACGCAGGTCGACCACGACGACGACGGCTCCTCGGACGGCCTGTGGGACGTCACGAGCGGCACGCTGTCCTACTACGCCTGGGGCGGGGACGGGCTGACCGTCGGCAAGGGCTGGGGCATCTACGACCGCGTCACCTCGGTCGGCGACCTCGGCGGTGCCGGCGCGGACGACCTGCTCGCGCGGGACAAGTCCGGTGTGCTGTACCTGTACCTGGGCTACGGCAACGGCAAGCTGACCCAGCGCTACAAGGTCGGCGGCGGCTGGAACGCCTACACGCACATCGCCGGCCAGGGCGACCTGACCGGTGACGGCAAGGACGACGTCGTCGCCAAGGACAGCTCCGGTGTGCTGTGGCTCTACAAGGGCACCGGCAACTACAAGGCGCCGTTCACGTCCCGTGCCCGCGTCGGCGCCGGCTGGAACACGTACAACAACATCGTCTCGGTCGGTGACATCGACCTCGACGGCATCACCGACCTGGTCGCCCGTGACAAGACGGGCGCGCTGTACCTGTACAAGGGCACCGGCAACGCCGCTTCCCCGTACACGTCCCGCGCGAGGATCGGCGCCGGTGGCTGGAACACGTACCGCCTGCTGTTCTGAGGCACCCCGTGCCTTCCCTGAAGGCATGAACGAGGGCCGCATCCCCGGCGACGGGGATGCGGCCCTCGGCCGTTGTGCGGTGGCGCCTACTTGCGGATCAGGCTGCGCAGCACGTACTGCAGGATGCCGCCGTTGCGGTAGTAGTCGGCCTCACCGGGGGTGTCGATGCGGACGACCGCGTCGAACTCGACGCCGGTGTCGGTGGTGACCTTCACCGTGCGCGGGGTGGTGCCCTCGTTCAGCTCGGTGACGCCGGAGACGGAGAAGGACTCCTCGCCGGTCAGGCCGAGGGAGGCCGCGGACTGGCCCTCGGGGAACTGGAGCGGCAGGACGCCCATGCCGATGAGGTTCGAGCGGTGGATGCGCTCGTAGGACTCGGCGATGACGGCCTTGACGCCGAGGAGCGCGGTGCCCTTGGCGGCCCAGTCGCGGGACGAGCCGGAGCCGTACTCCTTGCCGGCCAGGACGACGAGCGGGATGCCCTGCTCGATGTAGTTGCGGGAGGCGTCGTAGATGAACGACACCGGACCGCCGTCCTGGGTGAAGTCGCGGGTGTAGCCGCCCTCGGTGCCCGGCGCGATCTGGTTGCGCAGGCGGATGTTGGCGAACGTGCCGCGGATCATGATCTCGTGGTTGCCGCGGCGCGAGCCGTAGCTGTTGAAGTCGCGGCGCTCGACGCCGTGCTCCGTCAGGTACTTGCCGGCCGGGGTGTCGGCCTTGATCGCGCCGGCCGGGGAGATGTGGTCGGTGGTGACCGAGTCGCCCAGCTTGGCCAGCACGCGGGCGCCGGAGATGTCCTCGACCGGGGCCGGCTCCATGCCCATGCCCTCGAAGTACGGGGGCTTGCGGACGTAGGTGGACTCGCCGTCCCACTCGAAGGTGTCGCCGGTCGGGATCGACAGCGCCTGCCACTGGGCGTCGCCCGCGAAGACGTCGCTGTAGGACTTGGAGAACATGTCCTCGCCGATGGCGCTGGCGACGACCTCGTTGACCTCGGCCTCGGTGGGCCAGATGTCCTTCAGGTAGACCGGGTTGCCGTCCTGGTCGGCGCCCAGGGCCTCCTTGGTGATGTCCACCTTCATGGAGCCCGCGAGGGCGTAGGCGACCACCAGCGGCGGGGACGCCAGGTAGTTCATCTTGACGTCGGGGTTGATGCGGCCCTCGAAGTTCCGGTTGCCGGAGAGGACCGAGGTGACGGCGAGGTCGTGGTCGTTGACGGCCTTGGAGACCTCGTCCGGCAGCGGGCCGGAGTTGCCGATGCAGGTGGTGCAGCCGTAGCCGACGAGGTTGAAGCCGACCTTGTCGAGGTACGGGGTCAGGCCCGCCTTCTCGAAGTAGTCGGTGACGACCTTGGAGCCCGGGGCGAGGGTGGTCTTGACCCACGGCTTGCGGGTCAGGCCCTTCTCGACCGCCTTCTTGGCCACCAGGGCGGCGGCGACCATGACGTACGGGTTGGAGGTGTTGGTGCAGGAGGTGATGGCCGCGACCGTCACCGCACCGTGGTCCAGCTCGTAGGTCGTGCCGTCGGGGGCGGTCACCGGGACCGGGTTGGACGGCACGCCGTTGGTGACGGCGGGGGCGTCGGAGGCCGGGAAGGACTCCTGGCCCGCCTCGTCCACGCTGTCGACGTAGTTGCGCACGTCCTGCTTGAACTGCTCGGCGGCGTTCGCGAGGACGATGCGGTCCTGCGGGCGCTTCGGGCCGGCGATGGAGGGGACGACCGTGGAGAGGTCCAGCTCCAGCTTCTCGGAGAAGTCCGGCTCGGCCTTCGGGTCCAGCCACAGGCCCTGCTGCTTGGCGTACGCCTCGACGAGGGCGACCTGCTGGTCGCTGCGGCCGGTCAGGCGCATGTAGTTCAGCGTCTCGTCGTCGATCGGGAAGATCGCGGCGGTGGAGCCGAACTCCGGCGACATGTTGCCGATGGTGGCGCGGTTGGCGAGGCTCGTGGCGGCCACGCCCTCGCCGTAGAACTCGACGAACTTGCCGACGACGCCGTGCTTGCGCAGCATCTCGGTGATCGTGAGGACCAGGTCGGTGGCGGTGGTGCCGGGGGTCAGCTCACCGGTGAGCTTGAAGCCGACGACGCGCGGGATGAGCATGGAGACCGGCTGGCCGAGCATCGCGGCCTCGGCCTCGATGCCGCCGACGCCCCAGCCGAGGACGCCGAGGCCGTTGACCATGGTGGTGTGCGAGTCGGTGCCGACCAGCGTGTCGGGGTACGCCTTGCCGTCACGGGTCATGACGACGCGGGCCAGGTGCTCGATGTTCACCTGGTGGACGATGCCGGTGCCGGGCGGTACGACCTTGAAGTCGTCGAAGGCGGTCTGGCCCCAGCGCAGGAACTGGTAGCGCTCCTTGTTGCGGCCGTACTCCAGGTCGACGTTCTGCTGGAAGGCGTCGTTGGTGCCGAACTTGTCCGCGATGACGGAGTGGTCGATGACCATCTCGGCCGGGGAGAGCGGGTTGATCTTGTTCGGGTCGCCGCCCAGCTCCTTGACGGCCTCGCGCATGGTGGCGAGGTCGACGACGCAGGGCACGCCGGTGAAGTCCTGCATGATCACGCGGGCGGGCGTGAACTGGATCTCCTGCGACGGCTGGGCCTGCGAGTCCCAGCCCCCGAGGGCACGGATGTGGTCGGCGGTGATGTTCGCGCCGTCCTCGGTGCGGAGCAGGTTCTCCAGCAGCACCTTCAGGCTGTAGGGAAGGCGCGCGGAGCCCTCGACCTTGTCCAGCCGGAAGATCTCGTACGACTCGTCGCCCACCTGCAGCGTGCTGCGGGCGTCGAAGCTGTTCGCCGACACGACAGTCTCCTTCATTTATGTGCGCGTACCACCGCATCCTGCCGCCACGCCACCCTGGCCAATCCGCTAAGGTAAGGCTAAGTTAGGTAACCCTTACCAGGGTGGCGACCGCGGTACGCCTCGGCAGATATCTCGATGTCGAGATAACTCTAGTACATGGGGGCGGACTGGTCATGCCCGGGCGCGGTGTGGCGTGCGCCCCATCGCACCCCGTCCCGAGTGACCCGCACGGCCATCAGTACGCCGAACGGGGGTATCCGACTTGCGCCGGGCGGCCGTGCCCGGCACGACTCGGATGGAGGCACGATGCCCCTCACGTTCCGCAAGAGCTTCCGGATCCTGCCCGGAGTACGGCTGAACATCAACAAGCGCTCCTGGTCCATCACGACCGGCGGCGGCAAGAACGGCCCGCGCCACACCCGCAGCAGCACCGGACGTCGTACGACATCGATGGATCTGCCCGGACCTTTCGGCTGGCGCCGCACGACGACCAGCAAGCGGCGCTGAGGGCGGCGTTGAGGGTGACGCTGAGGGCGGCGTTGAGGGTGACACTGAGGGCGGCACTGACACCCTGTCACCCGAATGGACCCCCCGAGAGGCGCGATCTCATATCTGAGATAGCCTCAACCTCATGGCAGACGACTACCTCGTACGCATCGGCAGGCTCATCCGTGACGCCCGGCAGCACCGCGGCTGGACGCAGTCACAGCTCGCGGAGGCGCTCAACACCAGTCAGAGCGCCGTCAACCGCATCGAGCGCGGCAACCAGAACATCAGCCTTGAGATGATCGCCCGTATCGGCGAAGCGCTGGACAGCGAGATCGTCTCTCTCGGCTACTCGGGTCCGATGCACCTGCGAGTGGTCGGTGGCCGGCGCCTCTCGGGCGCCATCGACGTCAAGACCAGCAAGAACGCCTGCGTGGCCCTGCTGTGCGCCTCGCTGCTCAACAAGGGGCGCACGGTGCTGCGCCGGGTCGCCCGCATCGAGGAGGTGTACCGCCTCCTGGAGGTGCTGAACTCCATCGGCGTCCGCACCCGCTGGATCAACGACGGCACCGACCTGGAGATCGTGCCGCCGGCCGAGCTGGACATGGAGGCCATCGACGCCGAGGCCGCCGTCCGCACCCGCTCCATCATCATGTTCCTCGGCCCGCTGCTGCACCGCATGGACCGCTTCCGCCTGCCCTACGCCGGCGGCTGCGACCTCGGCACCCGCACCATCGAGCCGCACATGATCGCGCTGCGCCGCTTCGGCCTGGACGTCGCCGCGACCGAGGGCCACTACCACGCGGTGGTCGACCGCACCACGCGCCCGGACCGCCCGATCGTCCTGACCGAGCGGGGCGACACGGTCACCGAGAACGCGCTGCTCGCCGCCGCCCGCCACGACGGCGTCACCGTCATCCGCAACGCCTCCTCCAACTACATGGTCCAGGACCTCTGCTTCTTCCTGGAGGCCCTCGGCGTCCGCGTCGAAGGCATCGGCACCACCACCCTCACCGTGCACGGCATGCCGGTCATCGACGCCGACGTGGACTACTCCCCCTCCGAGGACCCGGTCGAGGCGATGAGCCTGCTGGCCGCCGCCGTGGTCACGGAGTCGGAGCTGACGGTGCGCCGGGTCCCCATCGAGTTCCTGGAGATCGAGCTGGCGGTCCTGGAGGAGATGGGCCTCGACCACGACCGCACCCCGGAGTACTTCGCCGACAACGGCCGCACCCGCCTGGTGGACCTCACCGTGCGCCCCTCCAAGCTCGAAGCGCCGATCGACAAGATCCACCCCATGCCCTTCCCGGGCCTGAATATCGACAACGTCCCCTTCTTCGCGGCCATCGCGGCCTCGGCGCAGGGCCAGACCCTCATCCACGACTGGGTCTACGACAACCGCGCGATCTACCTGACCGACCTCAACCGCCTGGGCGGCCGCCTCCAGCTCCTCGACCCCCACCGCGTCCTGGTCGAGGGCCCCACCCGCTGGCGCGCCGCCGAGATGATGTGCCCGCCCGCCCTGCGCCCCGCCGTGGTCGTCCTGCTGGCGATGATGGCCGCCGAGGGCACGTCGGTCCTGCGCAACGTGTACGTCATCAACCGGGGTTACGAGGACCTGGCGGAGCGGCTGAACTCGATCGGGGCGCAGATCGAGATCTTTCGGGACATCTGAAACCTCGACGTCCGAAGTTCTGACAAGGAGTCGTACGAAATCCCTCTTGTCCTGCCCACAAGCGGGGCAGGCAGGAGGGGTTGTCCGCGACCGCCGAGCCGGTTCCCCGCTCACGCGTGGCTGAGGAGACCCCTGTGCGAGACACGTCGGACGGCGTCGACCGCTGGCTGACCGAGAACGCGCTGCCTTGAGGGGGCTTTCCCCGGGCGGACCGTTCGACGACCTGGAACCCCTGCGCCTCAAGCACCGTATTCTCCAATTCCTGTCCATCGTCACCGCCCGGTGCGATCCCGCCCCTCGCTCCCACTACGACCAATGGTCATGCGCCAGTTCGCGAGCATTTCGCGGTCGCGGTCCAACGACTCAGCACGGCGGACGTACGCCTCAGTCCTGGCTTTGCGCATGATCTTGCGCACCCGGTCCACCGCCCCGCGATCGCACCCCTTCGCAGCACCGAACAGGCGCGCTCCGAACTCGTACACGCGCGATTCGGGGTCCCGTGGCAGCGCTGTTGCGAGAGGCCCCTCCCCGTCGGAGTGATACTCGCGAACGGGCCAACCCTGTGCTTCGAAGCGCCTCTCAGCCTCGTGCCAGTCGTCGGGCCCGCCACAGACCTCGACGAAGACACGCACACGTCGGTCGTAGCGCATCTGGGTCACGTCATGACTGTGCAATCGTTGTGACGAGGTGAGCCACGGTTCCGGTCAAGCTGGGGTTCCCGCTTGCCGGAGGCTCCGCACGACGAAGGTCAGGTGTTGGGCGTTGCCCACCCGGTTCCACGTCGAGTGGTTGCCGGTGGTGGTGGAGCCTTCGGACCGGTCGCGCAACCACCTCTCCCCCGCTCCCGCGTGAGCCCCTCGGAATTCCGTGAGACCGGTGAGACACTGTGCGGCCCGCCGGTTCGCGTGGTCGTACCGCTTCCCGAAGGGCACCTTGGCCAGGTGGTACGAACGGGCCGTCGTGTAGCGCAGGACGCCCCACGGCGGGCCCCCGCCTTGGGCTGCCGGCGGGGTCTGGGCGACGTACGTGGCGGGAACGATGCCGTAGTCACCGTAGCGAAGCCGGGGCAGGTACGAACGCTCGCTGTGGCGGATCTCGTGCCAGGTCTCCCAGTCCGTGCGCGGGGCCTCGTACGCGACGCCCGCCTGGAAATCGTCAGGCGGTTCGGGGAAGCCGCCGGCGACGACGGTCGCGGTACGCCATGCGGTGAGCGGCATGAGGGCGTCCAGGGCGCGCAGCGCCTCCTTGGCGGCCTCGGGGCGGTCGGGCAGGACGGTGGCGAGGTCGAGGAACAGGTCGGCGGGGTGCGTCGCGGGCAGCCGGTCGAGGAGTGCGGCCACGTCCGAGGCCGTACGGTCGTTCCAGTCTCCGGGGAGGCGTACGCGGACACCGAGCCCGTCCCCCCGGTGCCGGGCCGCGGCGAGGGCGAGTGACTGCTGGGCGCTCGGACGTCCGGGCCCGGTGACGGGCCGCAGGTTACGGTCGTCCCACCACTCGGGAGCCAGGACATCGGCCAGGATCGCCGCTTCGGCCTCGTCGGCGAAGGGCGCGTCCAGCCACCCGTGCCCGGGGCGCTGTGCGGTGGAGATGGTGCCGGTCTCCTTGACCAACCGTCCGGCCAGAGGTTCCGGCAGTGTGCCGGGGCGGGGCGGCAATGTCCACAGCGGAGCGACCTGACGCCTCACGTCCGGGGTCAGCGCACGGTAGGCGGCCCCGGCGTGGGGGCGGGTCGGCAGGACGGGGACGTACAGCGGTACGGACACGGCGTTCCCCCTCGGCGCTGTCCGTGCTCGGCGTCTTCCTTCGCTCTCCTGTTCGTTCGCTCTCCTGCGCTTGGTGCGTGTCCGTTCAGGGTGAAACCAGACGGGCGAGCCCGAAAGGGCGCCAACCAGCCATGGCGCAACGGGGTTGGCCCGTCGGAACGCGTTTCCGGCGTCAGTGCCGTCTCCCGCTCGCGCAGTGCCCGGTCACCGTCCGCGCGGCTCCGGGTTGGGCGGGTGAACAGTTCTGCGCCGGGGGCCGTGCGGATGCGCGCCGGCGCTTGATTGACTCCGCGCCCACCCACACCCGTATGCGCGCCCCTTCCGAGGGGGCCGGATGAACGTGAGCGGAGCCGCCCCATGTCCTTCGGACCGCAGCCCTGGCACGGGCCGCCGCAGTACGACGAGCGCGCGGTCGGCGCGCGGCCGCCGGTGGAGCGGGAACGGGAGGACGCCGAGGAGGCGGCGCGGCTGGGCGTCGGGCTGCGGCTCGGTGTCCGGATCGGCGTCGTCTGGCTGCTGTACGTGCTGGCCGCCGCCCTGCTGCCGGCCGTGTACGGCACCCGGGTGGCCGGGCCGGTGAGCCTCGGCGTGGTCCTGGCCGTGGTGCCCTTCGCCGTCGGTCTGCACGCGCTGGTGGTGTACGGGCGGCGGATCGACCGGCTCGAGCCGGAGCCGGACGCGCGGGGGCGGTCGTGACCACGCTGCTCGATGCCTCGTCCCGGTCCCTCGTCTTCGCCGTGGTCTCGGTGTTCGTCGTCATCTGCCTGATGCTGTGCGTCGTCACCGGCGCGGACGAGGACGACCGGGCTCTCGTACGGTCCGACAGCCGCCGGCTGCGCTCCTGGCAGCAGGGCATCGCGATGGGCGGCGACACCACCACGGTCGCGACGGTGACCGTGCTGGTCGGCATGGTCGCCACGTTCGGCTTCGACGGTCTCGGCGTCATGCTGGGCAGCCTGATCGGGGTCATGCTGCTGCTCGTGCTGATCATCGAGCCGCTGCGCAGGCACGCCTCGCTGACGGCCGCGGACATGCTGGACGCGCGCGGCACCGGCGGACCCGCGGTGCGCGTCTCGTGGGGCGTGGTGACCCTGCTGGTCTGCTTCCCGCTGCTGGTCGTGCAGTTGGTGGTGGTCGGCAACGTCGCCGCGGCGCTGATCGGGCAGCCCGGCGCGCGGACCGGCTGCATCGTGGTGATCGGCTGCGTGATGACGGCGCTGGCCGTCAGCGGCGGCATCCGGGGCACCGGTGTGGTGATGATCGCGAAATCGGCGGTCACCCTGCCCGTGCTGGTGGTCGCCGCCGTACTCGTGCTGCACCGCTTCGGCGGGGACCCCGGGCGGCTGCTCGACGCGGCCGCGCACGGCACGGGGATGGGCGAGGCGTATCTGCGTCCGGGCGGCTACACCGGTGAGGGGTGGGTGGGGGCCGTGAACAGGGTCGGGCAGACCTTCGGCATGTCGATGGCCACGCTGGCGATGCCCGCCGTGCTGATGCGGGCGATCTCGACGAAGAGCCCGCGCGGCGCCCGGACCGTCGGCCGCTGGATGCTCGGCGAACTGACCCTGCTGTACGGCGCGCTCGCCGTCGTCGGCGTCGGCGCGGCGGCCCTCGTCGGCGCGGCGCTGCGCGACGCCGGGCCGGCGGCGCAGGTGTTCACGCCGCTGCTGCTCGGGCGGGCGCTCGACAGCGGCGGCGTCCTGGTCACGGCGTTGGCCTGCGTCCTGTTCCTCACCGCGCTCGCGGCCGTGGTGGACGTGACCCTCGCCGCCGGCATCGCGCTGGGACGGGACGTGCTGGGCGCGTCGGGCAGGACGGCCGGCGGGGGTCCGCCGGGCGCGGGGGACGGGGCCGCGTCGCGGTGGTCGGCGGCGGCGACGGGGGCGGTCGCCGCGGTCGTGGCGGTCGCCGTGGCCGACTGGAACCTGGTGGTCGTCTCGACGCTCTGGCTCGCCGTCTGCGGCGCCGCCCTCGCTCCCGTTCTGCTGTACGCCCTGTACTGGCCCGGGTTCACCGCCCGCGGTGCGCTGTGGTGCCTGTGGGGGGCCACGGTGCTGAGCGTCGCGGCGCTCGCGCTGTCGCCGTACGCGTCCGGCACTCCCGACTCGATCTTCCCGGAGTACGACTTCAGGGTCTGGGACGTGACGATCCCGGGCCTGGTGACGGTTCCGGCCGGGTTCCTGTTGGGCTGGCTGGGCAGCGTCACGGATCCGCGCCGGGCAGGGGGGCGGAACGGGTCGGCTCACTTGGCGTCGACGTCGGCGTCGGCGCAGGCGTAGGCGTCGACATCGGCATCCGCATACGCATCCGCGGCGAGGAACTCGCGTGCGCCCCGCAGGCGGGTCCGCAGCCGGGACCGGGTGGTGGCGGTGGTGGTGAGGCGGATGTCGCGGCCGCCCGGCGGGTCCACGTCGCCGCGCAGGCCGGCCGGTAGCCGGGCGGGGTCGAGTCCGTCCCGCCGGGCTATGAGGACGCCCAGCTCGTGACGGTTCATCGCGTCCGGCCCGGCCACGTGGAAGACACCGGAGGCGTCCGACCGCGTGATCTCCAGGAGAGCGGAGGCCAGGTCGTCGACGTGGACGGGGCAGCGGGTGTCGTCGGTGAACAGCACACCGGTGCGGGTACCGGCCGCGAGGGCGTGTACGGCCTGCTCGTGGGCCGAGCGGCCGTGTCCCAGGATGAGCGAGGTGCGCACCACGGCCGCCTCGGGCACCGCCACCCTGACTGCGGTCTCCCCGGCGGCCTTCGCGGCTCCGTAGGGGGACACGGGGTCGGGGAGCGCGTCCTCGGCGTAGTGGACGTCGGCTCCGGAGAACACCGCGTCGGAGGAGACGTGGACCAGCCGGCACCCGGCCCGCGCCGCCGCCAGGGCCAGGCGGGCGGCTCCGTCGGCCGTGACCGACCAGTCGGCGTGTCCGCCCGCCGCGTTGATCACCACGGCCGGGCGGACCCGGGCCAGCACCTCTTCCGTCCGTCCCGCCTCGCGCAGGTCGGCCCGGTACCAGGCGACCGACGGCAGGTTTTGGGGGCGGGTCCGGTACGTCGCGGCCGCGTCCCATCCGGCGGCCACGGCCCGGCGGAGCAGCGCGGACCCGAGGAACCCGCTCCCGCCGACGACCAGCACTCTCACCGTCGCCCCCTTCGACGTCCGGACCGCACGGCCGCTCCCTGGAGTACGGACGACGGGGCCCGCGCGGGCGGGTCGAGCCGTGGTTCCGGGGACCGACGATGCTACTCAGGGCCGCGGGGGACGGGGAGGGCGTGTTCCGGACGGATCCGCGCGCGGGGAGCGGACGCGCGTTCTTCCGTACTTCACATTTCACATTTCGTAAATCACATTTCACACTTCCTATTTTCCCTCCTTTTTCGTACTTCCGTTTTCGTACTTCCTACAACCCTTCTGTCGAGCCGTGTGAATTCGGGATGGGGTACGTATCGCAGAAATCGTTCACTCGACTGCCGCGCATCCGACGGACTAGGCGGACGTTACTTCGGATATGACCGAGGAAAACGGGGAATTGGTGACGCTTGGCCCATACACCTACCAGCCTGGCAGAAATCACTGTCCGTCACCGAGCGACGGAACTCTGACCAGAGCCGGGCTCCCCGTCCCGCTCCGGGTGACCGAGCCCGTGCTGCAGCGCTTCCTGGACGTCATGGCCGAGCTGGAGACCGCCCTCGCCGAGCGGTGGGGCCGGTCGCAGAGGTCGCTGACGCACACCCGGGCGGAGTGACCCGGACGCCATGCGCGATGAACAGTTCTACCCTCACATGTCCTACGGCGAAGGGTCCTTCGGGTCCGGGGGCTCCGGCCAGCACCGCGCGCCCGAAGGTGCGTTCCAGGAGACGCTGGTGCCGCCGGAGCCCGGCTGGGACCCGGCCGAGGAACTCGCCTTCCTGCTCCAGGACGCGATGGAGCAGCAGCAGGCCGCCGCACCGCACGTGCCGGACACGTCGGCGCTCGCCCCCGTGCCGGGCACACCGTTGAGCAATCTGCAGGAGATCACGGCGGAGTTGCCGCCACTGCGGGAGGCCCCCGCGAGTCATCGCAGGGTGCGCAGGCCGAAGGTGAGCCGGCTGCGCGCCGCGAGCCTGTTCGTCGCCGCGCTCGCCGCCGTCATCGCGGCCTCGGTGAGCCTGTTCGGCGGCATGGTGGCCTACGAACCGCTGCGGCTGGCCGCGGTGACCCGCACCCGGGGCGACGTGGTGTCGTGGTGGCCGCTGCTGGTCTACGGGCCCTGGCTCGTGGCGTCGCTGGCGGTCCTGCGGTCCGCGCTGCACCAGCGCCGCGCGGTCCACTCGTGGGCCGTGGTCCTGCTGTTCTCGGCCATCGCGATGCTGCTGTGCGTCGCCGAGGCACCCAGAACCCTCAGCGACGGCGCGGCAGCGGCACTGCCGGGGCTGGCGTCACTGGTCTGCTTCCAGCAGATCGTCCGCCAGATCACCCTCACCCGCCCGCCCCGGCGGGCCGTGCCCCGCCACCGCCAGCGCCCCGCGCCGGAGCCGGGCGGCGACGAGGCGGGAGCCCCGGACGCGGTACCCCTGCCGCACCAGCGGCAGCGCCCCCAGCACCCGCCGCGCCCCGGAACCGGCACCGGACCCAGGACCGGGAACGGGAACAGGAACGGGAACGGGAACGGGACCAAGAGGCGGGCCTGACCAGGAAGCCCGCGGGGCCGCCCGGTCACCGGCCGGCGCCCCGCACCGGGGTGGTGCGGGGCGCCGTGGCGTCAGTTCGCGACCAGGGTGATGTCCTGGGCGTGCCGTGCGTGGAAGGCCGGCAGGGGCAGGATGCCCGTGGCCCGCAGTTCCATCACCGTGGCCTCGACGTGGGCCGGGCCGGGCTTCAGGGCGGTCGCGTCCGGCGTGCCGGTGTTGACCCAGCGGTGTTCCAGGCCGTCGCATACCGCGCGGGTGCCGCCGATGCCGTACCGGACGGACGGGTCGCTCTGGCTGACGGTGGAACTGACGAAGACGGGGCCGGTGCCACCGGTGCAGCGGTAGGTGCCGGAGAGGGTGACGGTGCCGTCGGCGGCGATGTGGCCGGTCGGGTCGACCGTCACCGACTCGGTGACGTGCCGGGCGTCGCGGGGCGCGTCGTGCGTGACCGCCGTCGCGAGGGGCGCGGCCGGCAGGAGCAGGGCGGCACCGGCGGCCGTGGCGAGGACCGCGGATCGTACGGGCATGAGGGGGACCTCCCGGGTCGGTCGGACTGGGGGGTTCCACTGGTACCGGGCGGACGGTCCGGCGGCGGTGACCGTCACCCCTTCGGTGGCGAGTCCGCGCCGGCGGTGGCCCCACGTGCCGCACCGGCGGTGACCCCACATGCCGCACCGGCGGTCGCGGGTCCGTGCCGGTCGTCGTGGGGCTGTCGCCGGGTTGTCCGGGTGTCGTCACGGCCGGCGCCCGGGTCTTGGCGATGACTTCCCAGCGGGCGCACGGTCTGAGTACGCGACGGTCCCGAGGACGGGACGGTCTCCCGATGTGGAGGTGCGCCATGTGTACCCACCGGCCTTCCTGCCCCGCCGCCGACGCCCCCGCCGCCTCGGCCGCGCACGTCGTCGCCGCCCACCCCGAGCAGGGGTGGAACCTGCTGTGCGACGGCACGGTCGTCTTCGACGACACCGGCGAGCTGCTCCCCGACGGCCGTGTGGTCGCCCCGCGCCGGGCGCCCGCCGGGCGGCTGGTGATGGCCGCCTGAAACCGTCCGGTACGGCTCAGTCCTTCTCGGCCTTCTCGGCCTTCTCGGCGATGAACTCCCGCAGCAGGGAGGTGAGCAGCTCCGGCTGGTCCTCGGCGATCAGCGTCCGGGTGTCCTCGACCTCCACCAGCCGTCCGCGCGGCAGGAGTTCGACCAGCTGCCGGCCGTGGGCGCGGGGCATCATCAGGTCCTCCAGCGCCCAGACGACGAGCGCGGGCCGGTCGAAGCGGCGCAGTCCCTGCGCGGCCTCCAGCAGTTCGGTGCGGCGCACGTGGGTGCCGTAATGGCGGAAGTCGCGCCGGATCGCGGGGTCGGTGCGCAGCGGGCGCAGCCAGCCGTCGACAATCGCGTCCGGCACGGGCCGCTTGGTGAGCGCGCCGATACCGACGGGCAGGCGGCGCAGCGGTCTCAGACCGAGGGTGCGGACCAGCAGGGACACGCCGCCGGGGACGCGGCAGGCGGCGGCGATCATCTTGCCGGGCAGTCCCGGCGGGTAGTTGTCGAACGCCTCGCACGCGATGAGCACCAGCCGCGCGAGGCGCTCCGGATGCCGGGCCGCCACCGTCTGGGCCCGCCCGCAGTCGTTCTCGACCAGGGTGACGTCCCTCAGGTCGAGGCGGTCGAGGAACTCCGCGACCAGTTCGTTGACCAGGTCCGGCGTGGGCGGCCGGGACATGGGCCGGCGGTGGGCGCCGTAGGGCAGGGTCGGCGCGATCACGCGGTGGTCGGCGCGCAGGCCGGCGACGACCCGGCGCCAGACGGTCGCGTCGTGGACGAGGCCGTGCAGGAGGACGACGACCGGGCCGTCGCCGCCGGTGTCCTCGTACTCGATGGTTCCCGCGGTCAGTTCGATGTCCGGCATGCCGGAACTCTAGGGCGGGCGCGGACTTCGCGGCAGGGGGCCGTACGGCCCACGCCATCACGGCGTCCCGGGCTACGGCAGGACGGCGAACCCGTCGAGTTCCACCAGCGCCCGTTCGTCCCACAGGCGTACGACCTCCACGACCGCCATCGCCGGGTAGTCGCGGCCGGCCAGCTCGCGCCAGGTGCGGCCGAGTTCGGCGGCGTGGACGCGGTAGCCGGCGACGTCGGTGGCGTAGACGGTGACGCGGGCGAGGTCGGCGGGTGTACCGCCGGCGGCGCGCAGGGCGGTGAGGAGGTTGGTGAGGGCCTTCTCGAACTGGTCGGGGAGGGTGTCACCGGTGATCTCGCCGTCGGTGTCGAGGGCGGTCTGGCCGGCCAGGAACACGACGCGGGTGCCGGTGGCGACGACTGCGTGGGAGAAGCCGGTGGGCGGGGAGAGTTCGGGCGGGTTCACGCGTTCGGCGGTCATGCGCCGGCCTCCTTCGTCGTCACGCCCGCCGTCCCGTTCGCCGTCGCGTTCGCCGTCCCGTTCGTCGTCACGCCCGCCGTCCCGTTCGCCGTCACGCCCGCCGTCCCGTTCGCCGTCGCGTCCAAGGTGCGGTACAGCTCCTTGGCGATGATGCCGCGCTGCACCTCGCTCGCGCCCTCGTAGACGCGGGGGGCGCGGACCTCGCGGTAGAGGTGCTCGAGGAGGTGGCCGCGGCACAGGGCGCGGGCGCCGTGCAGCTGGACGGCCCGGTCGACGACGTACTGGGCGGTCTCGGTGGCGAGGAGCTTCGCCATCGCGGCGCGGCGCGGGACGTCCGGGGCGCCGTCGTCGTACGCCGTCGCCGCCGCGTACACCATCAGGCGGGCCGACTCGGTGCGCAGGGCCATCTCGGCGACCTGGTGGGCGACGGTCTGGAGGTCCCGCAGCTTGCCGCCGAAGGCGTCGCGGGCCGCGGTGTGCGCGAGGGTGGCGTCCAGGGCGGCCTGCGCCATGCCCACCGCGAAGGCGCCGACGCTGGGGCGGAACAGGTTGAGGGTGCCCATCGCGACCCGGAAGCCGCGGTCCGGCTCGCCCAGCACGTCGTCCGGCGTGACGGGCACGGCGTCGAAGGCGAGGGCGCCGATGGGGTGCGGGGAGAGCATGTCGAGGGGGGTGCCGGTGAGGCCGGGGCGGTCGGCGGGGACCAGGAAGGCGGTGATGCCGCGGGCGCCGGCGCCGGGGGTGGTGCGGGCGAAGACGGTGTAGAAGTCGGCCTCGGGGGCGTTGGAGATCCAGCGCTTCTCACCGGTGAGCCGCCAGCCGGGGCTGCCGCCGGGGCGCGGGTCGGGGTCGGCGGCCAGGGTCAGCGCCGCCGCGTCCGAGCCCGCGTCGGGCTCGCTGAGGGCGAAGGCGGCGACCGCGCTGCCGTCGCTCACCCGGGGGAGCCAGCGGGCGCGCTGGGCTTCGGTGCCGTGGGCGTGGACCGGGTGGGCGCCCAGGCCCTGGAGGGCGAGGGCGGTCTCGGCCTCCGTGCAGGCGTGGGCGAGGGACTCGCGCATCAGGCAGAGGTCGAGCGCGCCCGAGGTGAACAGGCGGGGCAGCAGGCCGAGCGTGCCGAGTCCGGCCAGGAGGGCGCGGTTGACGCGGCCCGGTTCGCCCTTCTCTGCCAGGGGCCTCAGCCGTTCGGCGGCGAGGGCGCGCAGCTCGGCGCACCAGGCCAGTTGTGCCGGTTCGAGCGAGAATGCGGTCATCGCCGGTCCCTTCCCTGCCGCGTGCCCTGCTCCCCTGTCCCCCGATGCCCACCCGGGCCCGCTGGTGCCCGCCCCCGCCCGCTGGGCCACGCCCGAGGTTATCGCGCCCCGTTGACTGCCGTCACCAACACGATACGCTCGGTGCGCGAGCCCACCACGACTCAGGGGGCGAACCGCCATGGCAGATCCCCACCTCGCAGGTCCGCACCGCTCCGCCCACGTCGACACCTTCGCGCGCGAGCACCTGCCGCCCCGCGACCAGTGGCCGGAGCTGCTCTTCGACCTCCCGGAACTGCGCTACCCCGCGCGGCTGAACTGCGCCGCCGAGCTGCTCACCGGCCCGCCCGACGACCGCCCGGTCTTCCGCACGCCCTCCGGGGAGAGCTGGACGTACGGCGTGCTGCGGGCCCGCGTCGACCGGCTCGCCCATCTCCTCTCCGACGGCCTCGGTGTCGTCCCGGGCAACCGGGTGCTGCTGCGCGGCCCGACCACGCCCTGGCTGGCCGCCTGCTGGCTGGCGGTGCTGAAGGCGGGCGCGGTGGCCGTCACCGTGCTGGCCCAGCAGCGCCCGCACGAGCTGCGCGCGATCTGCGAGATCGCCCGGGTGCGGCACGCCCTGTGCGACGTGCGGGCCGTCGACGACCTCGCCAAGGCCGAGATCCCCGGGCTGCGGATCACGACGTACGGCGGGGACGGGCCCGGCGACCTGCTCGCCCGCGCCGCGTCCGGGGCGGTGCCCGGCACCCCGTACCCCGCCGTCCGGACCGCCGCGGACGACGTGGCGCTGATCGCCTTCACCTCGGGCACCACGGGCCGCCCCAAGGGCTGCATGCACTTCCACCGTGACGTGCTGGCGATCGCCGACACCTTCTCCCGGCACGTGCTGAGACCGGAGCCGGACGACCTCTTCGCCGGGAGCCCGCCGCTCGGCTTCACCTTCGGGCTCGGCGGGCTGGTGGTCTTCCCGATGCGGGCCGGGGCGAGCGCCCTGCTGCTCGAACAGGCGGGCCCCAGGCAGCTCCTGCCCGCCGTCGCCGAGCACCGGGTGTCCGTGCTGTTCACCGCGCCGACGGCGTACCGCGCGATGCTCGACGAGCTGGACGCGTACGACGTGACGTGTCTGCGCCGCTGCGTCTCGGCGGGCGAGAACCTGCCCGCGGCCACCTGGCGGGCCTGGCACGAGCGCACCGGTCTGCGCGTCATCAACGGCATCGGCGCCACCGAGCTGCTGCACATCTTCGTCTCCGCGGCGGACGGTGCCATCAGGCCCGGCACGACCGGTGTCCCGGTGCCCGGGTGGCAGGCGCGCGTGCAGGACGAGTCCGGGGTGCCGGTGCCCGACGGGGAGCCCGGGCTGCTGGCGGTGCGCGGACCGGTGGGCTGCCGGTACCTCGCCGATCCACGGCAGCGGGAGTACGTGCGCGACGGCTGGAACATCACCGGGGACACGTACGTGCGCGAGCCCGACGGGTACTTCCGGTACGTGGCGCGCGCCGACGACATGATCATCTCCGCCGGGTACAACATCGCCGGACCGGAGGTGGAGGACGCGCTGCTGCGGCATCCGGACGTCGTGGAGGCGGCGGTGGTGGGCCGGCCCGACGCGCACCGCGGGCAGGTCGTGGTGGCCCACGCGGTGCTGCGGGAGGGCGCCGCGCGGGACGCCGACGCGCTGCGCGCGTTCCTGAGGTCCGAGCTGGCGCCGTACAAGTGCCCCCGGGAGATCCACTTCCCCGACGCGCTGCCGCGCACCGCGACCGGCAAGCTCCAGCGCTACCGGCTCCTGCCGCCGCCCGAGCGTACCCGGGGTGACCAGGCGTAATACCGACGACATAAGATGATCAATGTGTCCGAGCAGCACCCACAGCACGCCCCGAGGTCCCTGATCGTCACCCTCTACGGCGCCTACGGCCGCCACGCGCCGGGACCGGTGCCCGTCGCCGAGCTGATCCGGCTACTGGCCGCCGTCGGAGTGGACGCCCCCTCCGTGCGCTCGTCGGTGTCCCGGCTGAAGCGGCGCGGGCTGCTGCTGCCCGCCCGCACCGCGGACGGCGCCGCCGGCTACGAACTCTCCGCCGAGGCCCGCCAGTTGCTGGACGACGGGGACCGGCGCGTCTACGCCACGGCGCCCTACGCGGACGAGGGCTGGGTGCTCGCCGTGTTCTCCGTGCCGGAGTCGGAGCGCCAGAAGCGGCACGTGCTGCGCTCCCGCCTGGCCGCTCTGGGCTTCGGCACCGCGGCCCCCGGCGTGTGGATCGCCCCGGCCCGGCTGTACGAGGAGACCCGGCACGCGCTGGGCCGGCTCGGCCTGGACGCCTACGTGGACTTCTTCCGCGGTGAGCACCTGGGTTTCACGGCGACCGCCGAGGCGGTGGCGCGATGGTGGGACCTGGCCGCGATCGCCAAGGAGCACGAGGCGTTCCTCGACCGCCACGCGCGCGTGCTGCGCGCCTGGGAGGGCCGGCCGGACACCCCGCCCGAGGAGGCCTACCGCGACTACCTCCTCGCCCTGGACTCCTGGCGCCACCTGCCCTACGCCGACCCGGGGCTGCCCGCCCGGCTGCTGCCCGACGACTGGCCCGGTACGCGCTCGGCGGCCGTCTTCCGGGCGCTGCACGAGCGGCTGCGCGACGCGGGCGCGGCCTACGCGACGCCGGCGCAGCCATAGACCGGACCCGGTGACTCGCGTCACATCTCCCGGCGATCAGAGAACCCTCAGCCTCCTCAGACCCTCTTCTCAGGTTCCGCCCCTACCGTCCGGACCCATGAGTCTCGCGCGCAACTTGAACCGGGCCCTCACCGCCACCACCGGCCTCCAGGTACGGAGAGCCGCCCGGCCGGCGAAGGGGAGGACGACCACGGCGCCGCGGTCCGCCGGGCGGCCCGAGGCCACGTACCGGCGTCCGTCGGCCGAGGACCTCGCGACCGACCGGCTGCTGCGGCGGCCCGTCTTCGTCATCTCGTCCATCCGCTCCGGCTCCACGCTGCTGCGCATGATGCTGGGCGCCCATCCGCGCCTGCACGCCCCGCACGAACTGCATCTGGGCCGGATGGAGGTCGACTGCGTCAACTGGTTCTCCCGGCGCGCGATGAGCGCCCTCGGCCTGGAGCGCGGCGACCTGGAGCACCTGCTGTGGGACCGCGTCCTGCACCGCGAACTGGTCAGGGCCGGCAAGGACTTCGTCGTCGAGAAAACCCCGGCCAACGTCTACATGTACCGGCGCCTGAAGGACTGCTGGCCCGACGCCCGGTTCGTCTTCCTGCTGCGCCACCCCGAGTCGATCGCCCGCTCCTGGCACGAGAGCGACCCCGTCAAGCGGCCGTACGACAAGGCCGTCGGCGAGGTGCTGCCGTATCTGGCGGCCGTCGAGGAGGCCCGCGCGGCCGACGCCGACGGCTTCACCGTGCGCTACGAGGACATCACCGCCGGCCCCGAGCGCGAGATGCGCCGCCTGTGCGCGTTCCTCGGCGTCGACTACGAGCCCGCCATGCTGCACTACGGCGAGCGGAGCGGCGGCGAGCTGGTGCGGGGCCTCGGCGACTGGCGGGACACCATCCGCACCGGCACCGTCCAGCCCGGTCGCGCGCTGCCCGGCGAGGGCGAGGTCCCCGAGGCGCTGCGGCCGGCGTGCGCGGCCTGGGGTTACCCGTCCTGACGCCCGGTGTGCAGCGTGAGCCGCGGTCTTGGGGCGTCGTTCCGTCCGGTGACCGGACGGCGGCTGCCCGCCCGGTACGGCGCCGGCCAGGCGACGCCCGGCCCCTCGTAGCCCTGCTCGGCCGCCGCGTGCAGCGTCCAGTGCGGGTCGTAGAGATGCGGGCGGGCCAGCGCGCACAGGTCGGTGCGGCCGGCCAGGATCAGCGAGTTGACGTCGTCCCAGGAGGAGATCGCGCCGACCGCGATCACCGGGACCCCCGCCTCGTGGCGGACGCGGTCCGCGTACGGCGTCTGGTACGACCGCCCGAACTCCGGCCGCTCGTCGGCCACCACCTGCCCCGTGGACACGTCGACGGCGTCGGCCCCGTGCGACGCGAAGGCGCGGGCGATCGCCACGGCGTCCTCGGCGTCGGTGCCGCCCTCGGCCCAGTCGGTCGCGGAGATCCGGACGGTCATCGGCCGCTCCCCCGGCCACACGGCGCGTACGGCGTCGAAGACCTCCAGCGGGAAGCGGAGCCGGTTCTCCAGTGAGCCGCCGTAGGCGTCGGTGCGGCGGTTGGTGAGCGGGGAGAGGAAGCCGGAGAGCAGGTAGCCGTGGGCGCAGTGCAGTTCGAGCAGGTCGAAGCCGGCCCGGGCGGCGCGCTCGGCGGCGGCCCTGAACTCCTCCCGGATGTCCGTCAGCCGGGCCCGGGACAGCTCGCGCGGCGTCTGGCCGCCCGGCTTGTACGGCAGCGGGGAGGCGGCCACCAGGGGCCAGTTGCCGTCGGGCAGCGGTTCGTCCATGCCCTCCCACATCAGCCGGGTCGAGCCCTTGCGGCCGCTGTGCCCGAGCTGCACCCCGATCGCGGTGCCGGGCGCCCGGGCGTGCACGAAGTCCGTGATCCGCTTCCACGCCTCGCCCTGCCGGCCGGTGTAGAGGCCCGCGCAGCCCGGCGTGATGCGGCCCTCGGCGCTGACGCACACCATCTCGGTCATCACCAGTCCGGCGCCGCCCAGGGCCCTCGCGCCCAGGTGGACCAGGTGGAAGTCGCCGGGGACGCCGTCGGTGGCCGAGTACATGTCCATCGGGGAGACCACGACGCGGTTGCGCAGGGTCAGGCCGCGCAGCCGGAACGGGGTGAACATGGGGGGCGTGCCGGGCGGGCAGCCGAACTCGCGCTCGACGGAGCCGGTGAAGCGGGCGTCCCGCAGCCGCAGGTTCTCGTGGGTGACGCGGCGGCTGCGGGTGAGCAGGTTGAAGGCGAACTGGCGCGGCGGCTGGTCCAGGTACCGGGACAGGTCCTCGAACCACTCCAGGCTGGCCCGGGCCGCCCGCTGGGTGGAGGCGACGACGGGGCGCCGCTCCTCCTCGTAGGCGGTGAGCGCCTCGGCCAGGGTGGGGTGCTCCTCCAGGCAGGCGGCGAGCGCGAGGGCGTCCTCGACGGCGAGCTTGGTGCCGGAGCCGATGGAGAAGTGGGCGGTGTGGGCGGCGTCGCCGAGGAGGACGACGTTGCCGTGCGACCAGCGGGCGTTGACGACCGTGCGGAAGACGGTCCACGCCGACTTGTTGGACTTGAGCGGACGGCCGCCGAGGGCCTCGGCGAAGATCTTGGCGCAGCGGGCGGTGGACTCGCTCTCGTCCAGCTCGTCGAAGCCGGCCGCCCGCCAGACCTCCTCGCGCATCTCGACGATGACGGTGGAGGCGTCGGGCGCGTACGGGTAGCCGTGCAGCTGCATCACACCGTGCTCGGTCTCGGCGATCTCGAAGCGGAAGGCGTCGAAGGCGAAGTCGGCGGCCAGCCAGATGTAGCGGCAGCGGTGAGGGGTGAGGCGGGGCCAGAAGGCGTCGCGGTAGGTCTCGCGGACGGTGCTGTGGACGCCGTCGGCGGCGACGACCAGGTCGTACTCCCGTGCCAGGCGGTCCGGGTCCGGGGCCTGGGAGCGGAAGCGCAGCTCGACACCGAGGGCGCGGCAGCGGGCGTGCAGGATCTCCAGGAGGCGGCGGCGGCCGAGGGCGGCGAAACCGTGTCCCGACGAGGTGTGGCGCGTGCCCCGGTGGACGATGTCGATGTCGTCCCAGCGGACGAAGTGCGCGGTCAGCGCCTCGTGGATGACGGGGTCGGCGTGTTCGATGCCGCCGAGGGTCTCGTCGGACAGGACGACGCCGAAGCCGAAGGTGTCGTCGGGGGCGTTGCGCTCCCAGACGGTGACCTGGCGGTCGGGGCCGAGACGTTTGAGGAGGGCGGCGGCGTAGAGGCCGCCTGGGCCGCCGCCCACGATCGCCACGCGCCGGGGACGGGGGGTGGCCGAGGTGCCCTCGGGAGGGAGCATCCGGCTACCTCCCCCGCCACTTCGGGGGGCGCTTCTCGGTGAAGGCCGCGTGGAACTCGGCGTAGTCCTCGCCGTTCATCAGCAGGGCCTGGGTGGAGGCGTCCAGCTCGACGGCTGCCGCCAGGGGCATGTCCAGTTCGGCGGTGAGCAGGGCCTTGGTCTGGGCGTACGCCAGGGCCGGACCGTCCGCCAGGCGGCGGGCCAGCGTCTGGGCGGCCTCGGCGGCGCGGCCCTCGTCGGTCAGCTCGCTGATCAGGCCGATCCGCTCCGCCTCGGGCGCCCGCACCGGCTCGCCCAGCATGAGCAGCCGCGTCGCGTGGCCGAGGCCGACGACGCGGGGCAGCAGGTAGGCGGCGCCCATGTCGCCGCCGGAGAGGCCGACGCGGGTGAAGAGGAAGGCGAAGCGGGCGGAGGGGTCGGCGACGCGGAAGTCGGCGGCCAGGGCGAGGACCGCGCCCGCGCCGGCCGCGACGCCGTGCAGGGCGGCGATCACCGGGAAGGGGCACTCCCGGACCGCCCGCACCACCTGGCCGGTCATGCGGTTGAAGTCCAGCAGCCGGCCGGTGTCCATGGACAGGGTCGCGCCGATGATCTCGTCCACGTCGCCGCCGGAGCAGAAGCCGCGCCCCTCGCCGGCCAGCACCAGGGCCCTGACGGACCGCGAGCGGGACAGCTCGGCGAGCAGGTCGCGCAGGTCGGCGTAGGCCTCGAAGGTGAGGGCGTTGAGCTTGTCGGGGCGGGCGAGGGTGACGGTGGCGACACCGTCGGTGAGGTCGACGCGCAGGTGCCGCCAGTCGGAGGTGGGAGCGGCGGAGCCGGTGAAGGGACTCATGACACTCGAAGTTATCACCGGTCTGTGACTGTCGTCACGAGGGCGCGATACCCCGATCGGGAGACGTCCCCGGGGCGTCGGCGCCGAGGCATCGGCACCGGGACACCGGCACCGGGGCGTCGGCGCCGGGGCCGAAGGTCCCGGGCGGCGCCCGTCGAACGCCTCTGCCCGGCGGCGCCGTACCATTCATAAAGTTGAAAGCAGGACAGGACCGCAGCCTGCTCCAGAAACGGACACACCGTGCGCGATCATCCCGAAGCCCCCGCCTGCTGGCGCATCGCACTGCCGCATTCCGCCGCGGCCGTGCCGGTGGCCCGTGCCCTGGTGCGCACGGCACTGGCCGAGCTGGAGCACACGGCCGACGGCGACACGGCCGAGCTGCTCACGGCGGAGCTGGTCGCCAACGCGGTCGAGCACACCGTGGGCGGGTCGCCGATCGAGCTGGTGGTGGAGCTGATGCCGACCGGCTGCCAGGTCGAGGTGCACGACCCGGACCCGAGACCGCCCGGCGACCTCACCCGTCCCGGGGTGGAGCCGCCCGACCCGTGGCAGGAGCACGGACGCGGTCTGCTGCTGATCCGCGCCCTCAGCTCGTCCTGCGGTCACCGGCCCACCGGGTCGGGCAAGGCGGTCTGGTTCAGGCTTCCTGCGGTACCCGCCCCGCGTCGCTCTCCGGAGTGACGTCCCCGGTCCGGGCGAGGCGGGAGTGCCGGCGCCCGTAGGCGGCGTACACCAGCAGGCCCACCGCGAGGAACACCGCGAACTGGAGCCAGGTCGCGCCGCCCGTCTCGTACATCAGGTAGAGGCAGAAGCCGACGCCGAGCAGCGGGGTCACCGGGTACAGCGGGACGCGGAAGGGGCGGGTGAGGCCCGGCTCGCGGCGGCGCAGCGCGATCACCGAGACGTTGACGGCGGCCATGGCGGCCAGGGTGCCGATGGTGCACAGGTTGACCACCGCGTCCAGCGGCGCGAAGGCCGCCGGGAGGGCGAAGACCACGCCCACGATGAGCGTGCCGGCGACGGGGGTCGCGGTGCGCGGCGAGACCTTCTCGAAGACGCGCGGGATCAGCCCGTCCCGGGACATCGACATCAGGATGCGGGTCTGGCCGTACATCACGGCGAGCACCACCGAGGCGATGGCGACGACCGCGCCGAAGGCGACCACGCCGCCGCCGATCGTGGAGCCGGTGACCTCGTTGACGACGTAGGAGAGGGCGGCGGGCCGGTCGCCGACCGTGTCACCGCCGACCGCGCCGATCGCGGCGACGGCGACCGCGCAGTACAGCAGGGTGACCAGGCCGATGCAGACCAGGATCGCGATCGGGATGTCCCGGCGCGGGTTCTTGGCCTCCTCGCCGGCCGTGGTGATCGCGTCGAAGCCGATGTACGAGAAGAAGGCGGCGGTGGTGCCGGCGCCGATGCCGCCGAGGCCGGCCGGGGAGAACGGGCTCAGGTTGCCGTCCTCGAAGGCGTAGAAGCCGACGGCGCAGAAGGCGACGAGGACGGCCAGCTTGAGGACGGCCATCGCGGCCGTGGCCCGGGCGCTCTCCCGCACGCCGCGCACCAGCAGGACCGAGGCCAGGGCGATGACGATCACCGCGGGCAGGTTGACCGCGCCGCCGTCGCCGGGGCCCGCGGACAGGGCGTGCGGGAGCTGGACGCCGAGGACGCTGTCGAGCAGCTCGTTGACGTACTGGCTCCAGCCGACCGCGACCGCGGAGACGGAGACGCCGTACTCCAGGAGCAGGCACCAGCCGACCAGGAAGGCGGTCCGCTCGCCGAGGCCGGCGTAGGCGAAGGAGTACGAGGAGCCGGAGACCGGGATCGCGCCGCCCAGCTCGGCGAAGGCGAACGCGGTGAACACGCAGGTGATCGCGGCGAGCACGAAGGAGACGACGACGGCGGGGCCGGCCTCGGCGACCGAGTCGGACAGGCCGACGAAGATGCCGGTGCCGACGATGGCGCCGACGCCGAAGCAGACGAGCTGGAACAGCCCCATGGTGCGCTTGAGGCCGTGGCCCTCGCGGTCGGCGCCGGATTCGGCGACGAGGAGGTGGGGGGACTTGATGCGGGAAGCGGGCATTGCGGGTGGTGCTCGTTTCTGGTGGTGCGGGGGGCGCGACGGTGGTCGCGGCCGACGGCACCGGAAGGGGTGGCTCCGGGGCCGCCGGTCAGAATAACCGGGCTGGTCAGGGCAGCGTGATGACCGGGCTGGTCAGGCCAGCGTGGCGACCAGGACCGCCTTGATGGTGTGCAGCCGGTTCTCCGCCTCATCGAAGACGACGGAGTGCGCGGACTCGAAGACCTCGTCCGTGACCTCCAGGGAGTCGAGGCCGTGCGCCTCGAAGATCTCCTGGCCGACCTTGGTGCCCAGGTCGTGGAAGGCGGGCAGGCAGTGCAGGAACTTCACGTCCGGGTTGCCGGTGGCGCGCAGCACGTCCATGGTCACCGCGTAGGGCGCGAGGGCCTTGATCCGCTCGGCCCAGACCTCCTTGGGCTCGCCCATCGAGACCCAGACGTCGGTGACGACGAAGTCGGCGCCGCGCACGCCCTCCTCCAGGCCCTCGGTGAGCGTGATGCGGGCGCCGCTCGACGCGGCCAGCTCCTTCGCCCGGTCGACGACCTCCTGGGCGGGCCAGTAGGACTTCGGGGCGACGACGCGTACGTCCATGCCGAGCAGGGCGCCGGTGACCAGGTAGGAGTTGCCCATGTTGAAGCGGGCGTCGCCGAGGTAGGCGAAGGTGATCTCGTGCAGGGACTTGTCGCTGTGCTCGGTCATCGTGAGGACGTCGGCGAGCATCTGGGTGGGGTGCCAGTCGTCGGTCAGGCCGTTGTAGACGGGGACGCCGGCGAAGGCGGCCAGCTCCTCGATCTTCTGCTGGCTGTCCCCCCGGTACTCGATTCCGTCGAACATGCGTCCGAGTACGCGCGCGGTGTCCTTCACGGACTCCTTGTGGCCGATCTGCGAGCCGGCCGGGTCGAGGTACGTCGTCGAGGCACCCTGGTCGGCGGCGGCGACCTCGAACGCGCACCGGGTGCGCGTCGAGGTCTTCTCGAAGATCAGCGCGATGTTCTTCCCCGCCAGGTGGCGCGTCTCGGCCCCGGCCCGCTTGGCGGCCTTCAGCTCCGCGGCCAGCTCGACCAGACCGCGGAACTCCTGAGCGGTGAAGTCGAGTTCCTTGAGGAAGTGGCGGCCGGCGAGGGCGGTCGGGACTGTCGCCATGAGGGCGCTCCAGGGGTACGGGGACGATTCTCTGGAACAGTATACGGAAGATTGAATTCTTATACGGCCTGGCGCTCCACCGGACAGCTCATGCAGCGCGGCCCTCCCCTGCCCCGGCCCAGCTCGCTGCCCGGGATCTCGATCACCTCCACGCCCTGTTTGCGCAGGTGCGTGTTGGTGGTCGAGTTCCGCTCGTAGGCGACGACGACGCCCGGCTCGACGGCCAGCACGTTGCAGCCGTCGTCCCACTGCTCGCGTTCGGCGGCGTGGACGTCCTGGGTGGCGGTCAGCACCCGGATCTCGTGGAGGCCGAGCGCGGCGGCGATCGCGCGGTGCATGTGCTCCGGCGGATGGTCGGTGACCTTCAGCTCCTTGTCGCCCACGCCCGGCTCGATGGTGTACGAGCGGAGCATGCCGAGGCCGGCGTACTGGGTGAAGGTGTCGCCGTCGACCATCGTCATCACGGTGTCCAGGTGCATGAAGGCCCGCCGCTTGGGCATGTCGAGCGCCACGATGGTGCTGGCGGAGCCCGCCGCGAACAGCTTGTGCGCGAGCATCTCGACGGCCTGGGGCGTGGTCCGCTCGCTCATGCCGATGAGCACGGCGCCGTTGCCGATGACCAGGACGTCACCGCCCTCGATGGTGGACGGGTAGTCGGCCTGTCCCTCGGACCAGAGGTGGAAGGGCTCGTCGCGGAAGAGCGGATGGTGCCGGTAGATCGCCTCGAAGTGGACGGTCTCACGCTGCCGGGCGGGCCAGCGCATGGCGTTGATGGAGACACCGTCGTAGATCCACGCCGAGGTGTCCCGGGTGAAGAGGTGGTTGGGCAGCGGTCCGAGCAGGAAGTCGTCGAGTTCCATCGCGTGGAAGCGCACGGAGACCGGCTCCGGGTGCGCCTCCAGGAACTCCCGCTTGGTCATGCCGCCGACCAGGGCCTCGGCCAGGGCGGCGGCGGGCAGGGTCTCGAAGGCGGCCCGGAGATGGTCCGTGGCCAGCACTCCGTACTCCTTCTCGTCGAAGACCCGGTCCAGGACGAGCCGCCGGGCGGCGGGGACGTCCAGGGTCTCGGTGAGCAGGTCGCCGAAGAGGTGCACCGCCACCCCGCGGTCGCGGAGCACGTCGGCGAACCCGTCGTGCTCGGCGCGCGCCCGGCGCACCCACAGCACGTCGTCGAAGAGGAGAGCGTCCTTGTTGCTGGGGGTGAGCCTTTTGAGCTCGAGATCCGGCCGGTGCAGGATGACGCGGCTGAGCCGCCCGGCTTCGGAGTCGACGTGGAATCCCATGCCTCCATCCTGACCATTCGGGCGCCCGTTCACCCCCCGCTCACGCGGACCCGTGCGCCCCGGTCCGTTCCGCGTGGTCGCCGCTCCCCCGGGGAGCGCCCCTCGGGCGCAGTGAAGCCCGGTGCGCGCACGCCCGTGCCGCGGCCGGGGACGACCGCCGGGCCGTGCTCCCCGTGCCCTTGCCCGGGACCGGTGTACGACCTGCGATGCGACGCCGCGGCCCGCACATCCTGGCAGGGCCGGCACCGACCGCCCCGACCGTGCGGAGACACCGTTGAGCCCTGACACGATGATCGCCCACTTCACGGGCGCCTCGGCGCTGATCCTGGTGGCCGCCCACGCGGGTGGCTGGCTGGCCCGGCGGCTGGGCCAGCCGTACATCGTCGGCCAGCTGTCGGCGGGCATCGCGCTCGGCCCGTCCCTGCTCGGCAGCGCCGCCCCGGACGCGTACGCGGTGCTCTTCCCGGCGGAGATCGGCCCGGCGCTGACCGGGTTCTCGCAGTTCGCCCTGGTGGTGTTCCTGTTCGCGGTCGGCTACGAGCTGGATCTGAAGGTCCTGGGCGACCGGGCGCGCACGTCGCTGATCGTGGCGCTGGCCGCGTTCGTGGTGCCGATGGCCGTGGGGAGCGGCTGCGCGCTGCTGTTCCGGGACGTGCTGCGGGACCTGGGCATGCCGCGCGACCTGTCCCCCGCCATGGTGGTCTTCGCGGGAGTGGCGCTGTCGATAACGGCGGTGCCCGTACTGACGGCCATCGTGCGGGAGAACGGGCTGTCCCGTTCGGTACCGGGGGTGGTGGCGGTCTCCGCCGCGGGCGTGCTGGACCTCGTGTGCTGGACGGTGCTGGCGGGCGCGCTGCTGGACGGGCACGCGGGCGGGGGCGGGGGCGGCCTCGGCTGGCCCTGGCGGGCGGCGCTCGCCGTCGGCTTCGTCACCGTCATGGCGTGCGCGGCCCGGCCCGTGCTGCGCCGGCTGCTGTGGCGGACGCGCCTGGAGCCCTCGCTGCGGCTGGCGCTGCTCGTCGGCTTCGCCCTCGCCTCGGCGTGGGTCACCCACTCCCTCGGGCTGCACGTGATCTTCGGCGCGCTGCTCGCCGGGGTGGTCGTGCCGCGCGAGGAGGGGGGCACGCTCGACCCGGACCTGCTGCGGCCGCTGCACGAGGTCGGTTCCCTGCTGCTGCCGTTCTTCTTCGTGCTCTCGGGCCAGTCGGTGGCCCTGAACAGCATGACCGGCACCGGCTGGGCCGCCCTGCTGGTGGTGACGGTGCTGGCGGTGGTGACGAAGGTCGGCAGCGGGACGGCGGCGGCCCGGCTGGGCGGACTGGACCGGCACGACGCGCGCACCGTCGGCGTGCTGCTCAGCGCCCGGGGCCTGACCGAGCTGATCGCGCTCAACGCCGGCCTGGAGGCGGGCCTGCTGAGCGCCCCGCTCTACACGGTCCTGGTGTTCATGGCGCTGGCCACGACGCTGCTCACCCAGCCGCTCCTGGTGCTGACCCGCCGGCTGGCCGCCCGCGACCGGCCCGCGGCCCCGGCCCCCGGCACGGCGGTGAAGCCGTACGCCGGCTGACGCGGGGCCACCGCCGTGCCCGCGAAGGCACGGCGGTGGCGGTCACTGCGGTGGCGAGCACGGCGGTGGCGGGCGGTGGCCGCCGGGTTCACAGCCTCGGGTCCACCGGCTCCGACTCCAGCGCCAGTACGCCGAACACCGCCTCGTGCACCCGCCACAGCGGCTCGCCGTCCGCGAGGCGGTCCAGGGCCTCCAGGCCGAGGGCGTACTCGCGGATCGCCAGGGACCGCTTGTGGCCCAGGAACCGCTGCCGCAGCCGGGCGAGGTTCTCGGGGCGGGTGTACTCGGGTCCGTAGATGATCCGCAGATACTCGCGGCCACGGCACTTGACGCCGGGCTGCACCAGGCGCCCCTTGGCGTCGCGTACCAGCGCGCCGACCGGCTTGACCACCATGCCCTCGCCGCCCCGGCCGGTCATCTCCAGCCACCAGTCGACGCCCGCGGACACCGACGCGGCGTCGCCGGTGTCGACGTACAGCCGCCGGGTGGTGTGGAGCAGGCCGCTGCCGTCGTGCTCCACCATGCGGTCGATCAGGGCGAGCTGCTCGTCGTGCGGCAGGGCGGCCAGGCTGCGGCCCTGGACGGCCAGGATCTGGAACGGTGCCAGCCGGCCGCCGTCCAGGCCGTCGGTGGTCCAGCAGTAGCGGCGGTAGGCGTCCGTGAACGCGGCGGCGTCGGCGGACCGTCCGCGCTGGCGCGCCAGCAGGTCCGCGACGTCCACGCCCCGCGCCGCGGCGCCCTCCAGCGCGGCCAGCGCGCCCGGGAACACCGCCCCGGAGGCGGCGCCCACGGCGGCGTACTGGGACCGCAACAGCCCGGACGCCTTCAGCGACCAGGGCATCAGTTCGCTGTCCAGCAGCAGCCAGTCGGTGGCCAGTTCGTCCCACAGGCCGGCCTCGCCGATCGCGGTGCGCAGCCGGCCGAGGATCTCCTCGGTCAGGGCAGCGTCGTCGAGGAACGGGCGGCCGGTACGGGTGTAGAGGGCGCCGGTGGGCCCCTCCACGCCGAAGCGGGCGCGCGCCGCCTGCGCGTCGCGGCACACCAGGACCACCGCCCGCGAGCCCATGTGCTTCTCCTCGCACACGACCCGCGCCACGCCGTCGGCCGCGTACTGGGCGAACGCCTCCGTCGGGTGCTCCAGGTAGCCGTCCACCGCCGAGGTCGCGGTCGGCGCCATGGTCGGCGGGAGGTACGGCAGCAGGCGCGGATCGGTGGCGAAGCGGCTCATGACCTCCAGGGCCGCCGCCCCGTTCTCCTCGCGTACGGTGATCCGCCCGGCGTGCCGGGTCTCCACCACCCGGCGGCCGTGCACGTCGGCGAGGTCCAGCGGACGGCCGTCGTGCCCGCCCGGCGCCTCGGTGCGCAGCGGCTTGGCCGGCTCGTACCAGACCCGCTCGGCCGGTACGTCGACCAGCTCGCGCTCCGGCCAGCGCAGCGCGGTGAGCTTGCCGCCGAAGACGGCACCGGTGTCCAGGCAGATGGTGTTGTTGAGCCAGGTCGCCTCGGGAACCGGGGTGTGGCCGTAGACGACGGCGGCGCGGCCCCGGTAGTCCTCGGCCCACGGGTAGCGCACCGGCAGCCCGAACTCGTCGGTCTCGCCGGTGGTGTCGCCGTACAGGGCGTGGCTGCGGACCCGGCCGGAGGTGCGGCCGTGGTACTTCTCGGGCAGGCCGGCGTGGCAGACCACGAGCCTGCCGCCGTCGAGGACGTAGTGGCTGACCAGGCCGTCGATGAACTCCCGTACCTCGGCGCGGAACTCCTCGCTCTCGCCGTCCATCTGCTCGACGGTCTCGGCGAGTCCGTGGGTGTGCTGGACCTTGCGGCCCTTGAGGTGGCGGCCGTACTTGTTCTCGTGGTTGCCGGGGACGCACAGGGCGTTGCCCGACTTCACCATGGACATCACGCGGCGCAGCACGCCGGGACTGTCCGGGCCGCGGTCCACGAGGTCGCCGACGAAGACGGCGGTGCGGCCCTCGGGGTGGACTCCGTCGGTGTAGCCGAGCTTGCCGAGCAGGGTCTCCAGCTCGGCGGCGCAGCCGTGGATGTCGCCGACGATGTCGAAGGGGCCGGTGAGGTGGGTGAGGTCGTTGTACCGCTTCTCGGTGACGACGGTGGCCTGCTCGACCTGTTCCGTGCCGCGCAGGACGTGCACCTTGCGGAAGCCCTCGCGCTCCAGGTGGCGCAGGGAGCGGCGGAGTTCGCGGATGTGACGCTGGATCACCCGGCGGGGCATGTCGGCCCGGTCGGTGCGGGCGGCGTTGCGTTCGGCGCACACCTCCTCGGGCACGTCGAGGACGACGGCGATGGGCAGGACGTCGTGCCGCTTGGCCAGGTCGATCAGCTGACGCCGGGCGTCCTGCTGCACGTTGGTCGCGTCGACGACGGTGCGGCGGCCGGCGGCGAGCCGCTTGCCGGCGATGTAGTGCAGGACGTCGAAGGCGTCCCGGCTCGCGCTCTGGTCGTTCTCGTCGTCGGCGACCAGACCTCGGCAGAAGTCGGAGGAGATGACCTCGGTCGGCTTGAAGTGGCGCCGTGCGAAGGTGGACTTGCCGGACCCCGAGGCGCCGATCAGGACGACGAGGGAGAGGTCGGTGACGGGGAGGGCGCGGGCGCCGGGGCGGGGGTCGGTGGTGCTCATGCTGCCTTCGCCTCCTTCTCGGCCGGGGTCGAGGTCGTGGTCGAGGTCGTGGTCGTGGTCGTGGTCGTCTTCGTCATCAGGGTGAACACGGCCATCTGGGTGGGCGGGCCCACCTCGGGGTCGTCGGGGCCGACGGGGCGGAACCCGACGTCGTAGCCGTGCCGTCCGGCGACCGTCTCCGCCCAGGCGCGGAACTCCTCGCGGGTCCACTCGAAACGGTGGTCGCGGTGGCGGACGTGGCCCGCCGGGAGGGACTCCCAGCGCACGTTGTACTCGACGTTCGGGGTGGTGACGACGACGGTGCGGGGGCGGGCGGAGCCGAACACGGCGTACTCCAGGGCGGGCAGCCGAGGCAGGTCGAGGTGCTCGATCACCTCGCTGAGCACGGCGGCGTCGTACCCCTTCAGGCGCTTGTCGGTGTAGGCGAGGGAGCCCTGGAAGAGGCGCACGCGCGCGGCCTGCCGCTCGCCCATGCGGTCCAGCTTGAGCCGCCGGGAGGCGATGGTGAGCGCCCGCACCGACACGTCCACGCCGACGATCTCGGTGAACCGCGGCTCCTTGAGCAGCTCGCGCACCAGGTGCCCCTCGCCGCAGCCGAGGTCGAGGACCCGGGCGGCGGCGTGGTCGCGCAGGGCGGTGAGGATCGCCTCGCGGCGGTGCACGGCGAGCGGGGTCGGCTTCTCCTCCTGCTCGGCCTCGGCCTCGACGGCGTTGTCGATCTCCTCGACCGCGCTGTCGTCGGTCTCGGCCAGCCGGATCAGCTCCAGGCGCTCCATCGCCTCGCGGGTCAGGGACCAGCGGCGGGACAGGTAGCGGCTGGTGATCAGCTTCTGCTCCGGGTGGCCGGGCAGCCAGCCCTCGCCGGCCCGCATGAGCTTGTCGACCTCGTCCGGGGAGACCCAGTAGTGCTTCGCGTCGTCGAGCACCGGGAGGAGGACGTACAGGTGACGCAGGGCGTCGGAGAGGGTGAGGGAGGCGGACTCGAGGACGAGACGGACGTAGCGGGAGTCGCCCCACTCCGGGAACGCGGTGTCCAGCGGCACGGCCTCGGCGGTGACCGTCCAGCCGAGCGGCGCGAAGAGACGCCGTACGAGGTCGGGGCCGCCGCGGGCGGGCACCGCCGGGACCTCGACGCGCAGCGGCAGGGGTGCGGCCGCGCGCTCGGGCCGGCCCTTGCACACGCCGCGCATCGCGCTGGAGAAGACATTGCCCAGCGCGACGGCGAGGAGCGAGGAGGCCGCGTAGGGGCGGTCGTTGACGTACTGCGCGAGCGCCGCGTCGGGGGCGCCGCCCCGGCCCTTGCCCCTGCCGCGCCGGACCAGCGCCGCCGCGTCGACCTCCAGCAGCAACGCGGCCGTGCAGCGCTGCTCCTCCGCCTCCGGGTAGAGCACGTGGGCCGTGCCGAAGGAGGTGGAGAACGCCTGCGCCTTGTCGGGATGCTTGTGCAGCAGGAAGCCGAGGTCGGTGGCGGGGCGCTCGGGGGTACCGGTGGTGGTGATGGTCAGGAACATGCGGAGGGCCTCTCCGGCCGGTGGACGCCAACGGGACGCCGTACGCGCGGGAGCCCCCGAGGTGTTGATCCCGGGGGCTCCGGCAGGACGACGGTCATACCTTCGCACGGGGCGGGTGACCGGCGCCTTCGGTTATTCGCAGGCCGGTCTCACGTCAACTGCGACTGCACCTGGGAGGAGATCAGCTCCAGGTGGTCCAGGTCGTCGAGGTCGAGGATCTGGAGGTAGATCCGCTGCGCGCCGACCGCGGCGTACCGGCCGATCTTGTCGACCACCTCGGCCGGGGAGCCGGCGAGGCCGTTGGCCTTCAGCTCGTCGACCTCGCGGCCGATCACGGCGGCCCGCCGGGCGACCTCGGCGTCGTCCTTGCCGACGCAGGCGACGAGGGCGTTGGAGTAGGTCAGCGCGCCGGCCCCGCGGCCGGCCTCCTCGGCGGCGGCCCGCACCCGGCCGAACTGCCGCTCGGTGTCCTCGACGGAGGCGAAGGGGATGTTGAACTCGTCGGCGTACCGCGCGGCCAGCCTCGGCGTCCGCGTGGCGCCGTGACCGCCGATCAGCACCGGGACCTTGGCCTGCGCGGGCTTGGGCAGCGCCGGCGACTCGGTGAGGTCGTAGAACTTGCCGTGGAAGTCGAAGGTCTTGCCCGTCTCCGTGGCCCACAGGCCGGTGACGATCTCCAGCTGTTCCTCGAGGCGGCCGAACTTCTCCTTCGGGAAGGGGATGCCGTACGCCTTGTGCTCCTCCTCGAACCAGCCGGCGCCCAGGCCCAGTTCGACCCGGCCGCCCGACATCTGGTCGACCTGGGCGACCTGGATGGCGAGGACGCCGGGCAGGCGGAAGGTGCCGGCGGTCATGAGGGTGCCGAGCCGGATCCGCTTGGTCTCGCGGGCGAGGCCGGCCAGGGTGATCCAGGCGTCGGTGGGGCCGGGCAGGCCGTCGACGGAGCCCATGCGGAGGTAGTGGTCGCTGCGGAAGAAGGCGTCGAAGCCGAGGTCCTCGGTGGCCTTCGCCACGGTGAGCAAGGTGTCGTAGGTGGCCCCCTGCTGGGGCTCGGTGAAGATACGGAGATCCATGTCTCCATCCTGCCTGTTCGGGGTGGGTGCGCCGCACAGGCGCCCGGCGCTCCGGCGCGCCCCCCGGCCCACCGGCGGGTGAATCCGCGTCAACCCCGCGCCCGGTGGGCGGCCGGGCCGGTGACCGGGCCGGACGGTGATCGTTTGCCGGGGCGGAGCCGGATCGCCCGGCGCCCGTGCCGGCCGGTGTGCGCCGGCGCGTCATCGTGCCGGTCTCCCCGCGGGGGCCCGGGGCCGAGGGGGCCGTCATGTCCGAGGAGAGTGTGCCGCAACGGGGTGGGGCGGAGGTACGGCCGCAGGGGCTGCTCCAGCAGATGGAGGAACTCATGGCGGCGCTGAACGCGGACCTGTCGGCCCTGGACGCCGACCTCCGGTCGGCCGGGGAGCCCGACGGCGCGACGGACGGGGGTCCCAGCCGTACGACGGACGGGGGTCCCAGCCGCGCGACGGACGGGGGTCCCAGCCGTGCGACGGACGAGGGTCCCAGCCGCGCGACGGACGAGGGTCCCAGCCGCGCGACGGACGAGGGTCCCGGCCGTGCGACGGGCGGGGGTGCCGGCCGTGCGGCGGGCGGGGAGGGGCGCGCCGAGTGAGGTGCCGGGGGCGCGGTCGGCGGTGCGCGTGTCGTCGCTAGCCCGCCTCCCGCACCGGTAACTCCGCGTCCCGGTCCGCCAGTTTGCGCAGCATCTCCAGGACCCGGTCCCGCGACTCGTCCGCCGCGTCGATGGCCTCCATGCACTGCCAGTAGGTGGCCTCGTCGTCGGCGGCGCAGGCCACGCCCACGAGGGCGATGCCGGTCTCGCCGAGCAGGGTGCCCAGGCGCATCAGGGCCTGGCGGGCGTCGCCCAGTTCGGTCAGCTGGGCGGCGCGCAGTTCCTCCGGGGCCAGCTCGGGGGTGTCCAGCACCCCGCAGCCGCGGCCCGCCAGCTCGGTCAGCCCCAGTGCCTCGCCGCGCAGTTCCGGTGGCCCGCAGACCGCGAGCCGGCTGCCGATCGCCTGCGCCAGGGCCTGCACCTGCCACACCTCCGTCAGGATGTCCGGCACCTCGCCGCCGGCCGCCAGGGCACGCCCACTGGTCACGATGAGCCGCACAGCGTCCATGCGCTGCCCCCGTCTGTTTCCGACGCGCGCGCGGCGCGTCCGCCCGAACTCCGCTGTCCACTACCCAGAGTGAAGGCGTGTGGGACGAAAAGCCAGAGGAAGGCGGAAATCTTCGGACAACAAATTGGTCTCCAGCCCGTTTTCTGATGCGGAGAGTGATAACGGAGCGCGTGACTCCGATCCGTTCGGCGGTTCAGCCGTCCGGCGCGCCGGGCGCCGGGAACCGCGACTCGTTCCGCTCGATCTTCGCCGCCAGCGCGGCCAGCGGATCCACGCCCAGCACCTCGCAGAACTGGAGCAGGTACGCCAGGACGTCGGCGACCTCGTCGCGGACCCGGTGCGCGGTGTGCGGGTCGGTCATGACCCGGGACGACTCCTCGGGCGTCAGCCACTGGAAGATCTCCAGGAGTTCGGAGGCCTCCACGCTGAGCGCCGCGGCGAGGTTCTTGGGGGTGTGGTACGGCTCCCAGTGCCGCGCGGCGGCGAACTCGGCGAGCCTGCGCCGCAACGCCGCGAGGTCCGCGGGAGGTGAGGGACGGGGGTGATCGGTCACGGGTCCAGGTGTACCACCGTGACACCGTCGGTCCCGGCCGCCCATGAGGCGTCGGCGACCGCCGCGACGAGGCGGATGTGTCCGCGGTCGCACATCCGGGCGGCGATCCGCAGCAGTTCCGCGCGCTGCCGCGGGTCCAGGCCCCGGTCGAAGCCGTCGGCGAGGACGGTGAGCGTCTGCAGGGCGGCGGGGACCTCTCCGGCCGGGTCGACCTCCAGCACACCGGGGCCGGTGAACAGCACCAGGGCGAGGGCGAGGTAGCGCAGCTCGCCGTGACCGAGCCGCGCGAGGCCGGTGCGCACGCCGTCGCCCCGGTCGAGCAGCGCCCGGACCACGCCGCCGGCGGCCGGTTCGGCCAGCACGTCCGCCACCGGCCCGGCGCAGCCGGAGCGCACCGCCGCGACGAACTGCGCGTGCCGCCGCGTGCACTCGACGCGGGTGCGCCACAGTACGTCGGCGAGGTTGTCGCAGCCGCCCAGCAGCCGCCCGGTGCCGGCCGGCACGGGCTCCCGCATGCGGTCGGGGCTGGGATCGCAGGCGAACACGGAGCGCAGGGCGACCACCATCTGCTCGGCGGCGGCGAGCACCCTGCGCTGCCCGTCCGTCTTGCCGGCCACCCGCAGCGGCAGCAGCGGGGTGCCGAGCCGGTCGTCGGGCAGCGGGGCGCGGGTCACCGGCGCCGACCCGGCCGTGTACCACTCCGCCTGCACGGCCCGGCGGCCGGGATCGCGCAGGGCCGTCTGCAGCAGCACGACGCCGTCGGCCGTCAACCGCTCGCCCACGACGCGCAGTTCGGGCTCCGCCTGCACGGCGAGGTCCAGGTGCACCGGGCCCGCCGGTCCGTCGGCCGTGCAGCCGATGCGGAATCCGCGGCGGCGCTGGGCGTCGGGCCGGGCCCGCTCGGGCACCCAGGCGACCGGGTCGGGGAACACCGCGCCCAGCTCGGCGCCGCCGCCGAGCCGGGCCAGGGCGTCGTACGCCCTGAGGGCACTGGTCTTGCCGCTGCCGCTCGGCCCGGCCAGCACGGTGAGCGGCCCGAACCGCAGCACGGCACGCCGGTGCCCCGCGAAGGCGGACAGCCGCAGCTCCGTGACGCGGGGCCGGTCGGGGTGGGGTGCGGCGGACGCCGTCGGCGCGGGTGTCACTGCCATATGCGGACCGTAGGACTCCGCCGTTCGGCGAACCGTTTTGCCCGTACGGCGTTCCTACGATCGGGGGACGGGCCCGTCAGGACCGCGCACCCCCGTCACACCCCGGGGACCCCCGCGGCGCCCTCCATCAGCCCGTTCACCTCGGTCCCGGCCGGGGTCAGCAGGAAGACGTTGCGGTCGACGCGGTGCATGCCGCTGGCCAGACCGAAGACGACCCCCGTGCTGAAGTCGAGGACCCGCTTGGCGACCTCGGTCTCGGCACTGGTCAGGTCCAAAAGGACCGGAATGCCCGCCATCAGGGTCTCGGCGACCTCGCGGGCGTCCGCGAACACGTTGATCCTGAGGACGACGAAACGGCGGCGCGCCTCCGTCTCCGCCTCCGGGAGCGCCCGGTGACCGACCGCGGACGGCCAGGCGTCGCGCCCGCGCAGCGGAACGACCTGGGCGAGCCCTTCCCACTGCTCATCGGTGACGTCGTGGCTGTTCACCGGCTCCCCCGATTTCACTCGCCTTCATTGCCTGCACCAGCCAATTCTTACGCCAAGTCACCCGTTCGGCCCAACAGCGACACGGATCGCGACGCTCCGTATCGTGTGATCGCGGCCGTGAACCGCCCCCCGACCGGCGGCCGCGGGTGCCGGCCGCCGGTCACCGCTCACGCTCAGGCGTGCCGGTCCGCCTGGTCCTGGCGGCTGGCCAGTGCCCAGATCACGAAGACGTCGATCGCCATCATGACCACGGACCAGACGGGCGCGTACGGCAGGAACAGGAACTGGGCGATGAGGCTGAGCGAGGCGAGGACGATGCCCGCGAACCGCGCCCAGGCCATGTCCTTGAGCAGGCCGTAGCCGGTGGCGAGCAGCAGGGCGCCCAGGATGACGTGGATGACGCCCCAGCCGGTGAGGTTGAGTTCGTAGACGTAGCTGCCGACGCGGGCGTACACGTCGTCCTCGGCGATGGCGGCGATGCCCTGCAGCACGGCGAGGGCGCCGTTGAGCAGCAGCAGTACGCCCGCGAAGACGACACCGCCGGTCACCCAGCCGCTGGACCGGTCCGCCGATCGCGGGGTGCCTGCGCCGTGTGTCGGCCTGCCGGGAGAAGGTGCGGCGTGCTGGCTCATGAGCGGAGTCCTTTCTGCTGTTCCCCGTACGGGCCTGCGCCCGCCGGCACGGGAGGCGCCGACAGGTCACTCCGAGCCTGCGGCGGACCGGCCCGCCCGGCCAGGCCGGTCCGCCGAACGGGTGACCGGGCCCCCGGCCTCGTGCGCGCCCGCCCGCTCACCGGGACGCCCGGTGCGCGTGCGCCCCCGACCCGCCTCGCGTTTACTGAAGCGCACGTGCGAACGCGTGCGTGCCGCGGCCGACGCGTGCGCACCCGAGACCGACGCGTGCGTGCCGCGGCCGACGCGTGCCCGCCGAGGCCGAGCTGGACGGAGGAGGGCCCGTGACGACGCAGCCCGCCCCCGCGAACGCGTCCCCGGGCCGGGCCGAGCAGTCCCTGCGGCGCACCGTGCTCAGCCCCGGCTACCTGCGGCTGTTGCTGCTGTGCGTGCTGCTGGGCGTCCCCATCGCGCTGGCGTGCTTCTTCTTCGTCGGCCTCCAGCACGAACTCCAGCACTGGGTGTGGACGTCGCTGCCCGAGGCGGCCGGCTACGACGCCCCGCCCTGGTGGTGGCCGCTGCCCGCGCTGGTGCTGGCCGGGCTGATCCTGGCGCCGATCGTGACCCGGATGCCCGGGGGCGGCGGGCACCTGCCGGTCGACGGGCTGGGCGGCGCGCCCGTGGGCCCGCGCGCGCTGCCCGGCGCCGTGCTGGCGGCGCTCGCGACGCTGCCGCTCGGCGTGGTGCTGGGTCCCGAGGCGCCGCTGATGGCGGTCGGCAGCGGGCTCGCCCTGCTGGCCGTACGGCGGGCACGCGCGACCGGGGACCCGAGGGCGCGCGCCGTCCTGGCCACGGCCGGCTCCACCGCCGCGATCTCCACGATCCTCGGCGGACCGGTGGCCGCGGCCGTCCTGCTGATCGAGGGCGCGGGGCTCGCCGGCGCGCAGCTGGTGGCCCTGCTGCTGCCCTGTCTGCTGGCCAGCGCGGCGGGGGCGCTGGTCTTCACCGGCTTCGGTGAATGGACCGGCCTGAAGATCGGCGCCCTCGCCCTGCACGACGTACCGCCGGGCACCGATCCGGACGCCGGCGACTTCCTGTGGGGCGTGCCGACGGCGGCGCTGATCGCGGTGCTGATCACGGCGGCCCGCGAACTGGGCCGGCGCACCGTCTCCTGGACGGGGCGGCACACGGCCTCGCGCACCGTCCTGTGCGCCACCGCGGTCGGTGTCTGCCTCGCCGCGTACGCCCTGATCACCGGCCGCTCCCCGGCGGAGGCGGCCCTGTCCGGTCAGGCCACCCTCGGCGAGCTGGCGGCCCACCCGCACGCCTGGTCCGTCGGCGCGCTGGTGGCGCTGGTCGCGTGCAAGGGGCTGGCCTGGGGCATCGCGCTGGGGAGTCTGCGCGGCGGCCCGATCTTCCCGGCCGTCCTGCTGGGCACGGCGACGGCCGTGGCCTGCTCCGGGCTGCCCGGCTTCGGCACCACCCCGGCCCTCGCCCTCGGCATCTCCGCCGCTGCCGCCGCGGTGACCGGGCTGCCGCTGACCAGCGCGGTGCTGGCGGTGCTGCTGATGGGCGGGGAGGCGTACGACCAGATGCCGTTGATCGTCACCGCGTCGGTCGTCGCCTTCGTCGTCACGCAGTTGGTGAGGCGGACGGGGCCGAAGGCCGCCGAGGGCCCGGCGGAGCCCCGGGAGACGCCGCGATGAGGCGCCGGGCGGACCGGCCGGCCGCCGGCCGGCGTGCGGGCCTGCCCTGGCTCGTCCGGGCCGGTGTCGCGGCGGCCGTGGTCGCGGCCTACTTCCTCCTCCCCCTCGACCACCTGGGCCCGCGGCGGCCCGTGCTGAGCTGGCTGCTGTTCGCCCTGCTGCTGACCGTCGTGGCCGCGCTGCTGCTCCGGCAGATCCGCCACGTGCTCGTCAACCGCCCGAACACCCGGCCCGGAGTGGTCATCACCCTGCTCATCGTCCTGTCCGTGCACGTCTTCTCGGCCGCCTACTACGCCCTCGCCAAGACACCGGGCGAGTTGACCGGTCTGGGCACCCGCGTCGACGCCCTGTACTTCACGGTGGTCACCCTCGCCACCGTCGGCTACGGCGACATCACCCCGCACGGCCAGTCGGCACGGGTCGTGACGGTGCTTCAGATCGTGTACAGCTTCGTGTTCCTCACCGCCGCCGCGACCGCGCTGGCGCAGCGGATGCGCGACATGGTGGTCCGGCGGCCGGAACGGGACCGGCGGGACGGGCAGGACCGGCGGGACGGGCAGGCCGGACAGGACCGCCAGGGCGGGCAGGACGGGCAGGATCGGCAGGCAGGACAAGACCGGCACGGGTGACGGCGGGGTGCCGCCGGACCCGAGGCCCGCTTGTCACCGCACCGGTGGGAGCACTACTGTCGCCACGCCTTGGTGAACGGGAAATCCGGTGTGATGCCGGTGCGGCCCTCGCCACTGTGAATCGGGAAGTCCGGCTCCGGCCCTCAGGGGCAGCCACTGGGTCCTAGGACCCGGGAAGGCGGAGCACGGGCGGTGGTACCCGTAAGCCAGGAGACCGGCCAAGGCGCGTCGTCCATCCACGAGGTGCTGGAGAGGGTCTGCTGAGCCATGCACATCGCCGAGGGCTTTCTGCCACCGGCGCACGCGATCGCCTGGGGTGTCGCGTCCGCGCCGTTCGTCGTCCACGGAGTCCGGTCACTCACCCGTGAGGTCAGGGAGCACCCGGAGAGCACCTTGCTCCTCGGCGCCGCCGGAGCCTTCACGTTCGTCCTGTCGGCCCTGAAACTGCCGTCGGTCACCGGGAGTTGCTCCCACCCGACCGGCACCGGCCTGGGCGCGATCCTGTTCCGGCCGCCGGTCATGGCGGTCCTGGGCACCATCACCCTGCTCTTCCAGGCGCTGCTGCTCGCCCACGGCGGGCTGACCACGTTGGGCGCCAACGTCTTCTCGATGGCGATCGCCGGCCCCTGGGCCGGCTACGCCGTCTACCGGCTGCTGCGCCGCTACGACGTCCCGCTGATGGTCACCGTGTTCTGCGGGGCGTTCGTCGCCGACCTGTCCACGTACTGCGTCACCAGCGTGCAGCTGGCGCTGGCCTTCCCGGACGCGGGCAGCGGATTCCTGGGCGCGCTCGGCAAGTTCGGGTCCATCTTCGCCGTCACGCAGATCCCGCTGGCGGTCAGCGAGGGCCTGCTCACGGTGCTCGTGATGCGGCTGCTGGTGCAGTCCAGCAAGGGTGAACTGGCCCGGCTGGGCGTGCTGTCGGCGAAGACCCGGACGGAGAAGCAGGCGGTGGCCCGATGAGCCGCAACGCGAAGATCAACGCCCTGCTGCTGCTCGCCGTGGCCGCGCTGGCGGTGCTGCCGCTGGTGCTGGGGCTCGGCGACCACAAGGAGGAGCCGTTCGCCGGGGCCGACGCCGAGGCCGAGACGGCGATCACGGAGATCGAGCCGGACTACGAGCCGTGGTTCTCGCCGCTGTACGAGCCGCCGTCCGGGGAGATCGAGTCGGCCCTGTTCGCCGTGCAGGCCGCGCTCGGCGCGGGTGTGCTGGCGTACTACTTCGGGCTGCGCCGGGGCCGGCGGCAGGGCGAGGAGCGGGCGGCCGCGGCCGCCCGGCGGGACGCGCCCGAAGGGGACTGAGTGCTGCCGATCGACGCGGCCGCGCACAGCAGCCGCTGGCGCCGTCGCCACCCCGTGGACAAGGCCGTGCTGGGGCTGGGTCTGACCGTCCTCGCGGTCTCCCTGCCGCCCTGGCCGGGCGCGGCGCTGGTCCTGGTGACGGCGCTCGCCGTGCTGCTCGGCCCGGCGGGCGTACCCCGGCGCCGGCTGTGGCGGGCCTACCGGGTGCCGCTGGGCTTCTGCGTGACGGGCGCGCTGCCGCTGCTGGTGCGGGTGGGGGGCGCGGACGGGTTCCTGACGGTGGCGGAGGGCGGGGCGGTGCGCGCCGGTGAGCTGCTGCTGCGCACCTCGGCGGCCTCCCTCGGGGTGCTGCTGTTCGCGTTCACCACGCCGATGTCCGACCTGCTGCCCCGCCTGGTGCGGGCGGGGGTGCCGGCGCCGGTGGTGGACGTGGCGCTGGTGACGTACCGCATGAGTTTCCTGCTGCTGGACTCCGTGCGCCGGATCCGCGAGGCGCAGGCGGCGCGCCTGGGGCACACCACCCGGGCCGCCGCCTGGCGTTCGCTGGGCGGGCTCGGGGCCACGGCGTTCGTGCGGGCCTTCGACCGGGCGGCGCGGTTGCAGCACGGGCTCGCCGGACGCGGGTACGACGGCACCCTGCGCGTCCTGGTGCCCGAGGCCCGCGTCTCGGTGCCGTTCACGGCGGCGAGCGTCGCGCTGCTGGCGGCGCTGGCCGCCCTGACCCTCGTACTGGAAGGACCGCTGTCGTGAGCGAGACCGTCGGGACGGCTCAGCCGGCGCCGGTAGCCCTGCGGGGCGTGTCCTTCGCGTACGAGGAGGGCCCGGACGTCCTCACCGGGCTGGACTTCGCCGTGGTCGCGGGGCGCGCCCTCGCGTTGCTGGGCCGCAACGGCAGCGGCAAGACCACGCTGATGCGGCTGCTCAGCGGCGGACTCAGGCCCGGCGCGGGGACGTTGACGGTCGACGGGGAGCCGGTGACGTACGACCGGCGGGGGCTGACGCGGCTGCGGACCACCGTGCAACTGGTGGTGCAGGACCCGGACGACCAGCTCTTCGCGGCCTCGGTGGCGCAGGACGTGTCCTTCGGGCCGCTCAACCTCGGCCTGCCGGACGCCGAGGTCAGGTCCCGGGTCGGGGAGGCGCTGGACGCCCTGGACATCGCCGCGCTCGCCGACCGGCCCACCCACCTGCTGTCGTACGGGCAGCGCAAACGGACCGCGATCGCCGGGGCCGTCGCGATGCGGCCCCGGGTGCTGATCCTGGACGAGCCGACCGCCGGGCTCGACCCGGACGGCCAGGAACGGCTGCTCGCCACCCTGGGCCGCCTGCGCGCGGGCGGCACCACCGTGGTGATGGCCACCCACGACGTCGACCTCGCCCTGCGCTGGTCCGACGACGCCGCCCTGCTCACCCCGGCCGGGGTGCACACCGGCCCGACGGACACGACGCTGGCCCGGGCGGACCTGCTGCGGCAGGCGGGCCTGGGCCTGCCGTGGGGGGTCGCGGCGGCCCGGCTGCTGCGCGCGCGGGGCCTGTTGACCGGGTCGGCGGCGGGCCCGCGCACGCCCGAGGAGCTGGCCGCGCTGGCGGACTGACGGGGACGGCACCCCGCCGGCGCCGACCCGGGCTCACCGCGCGGCGTCGCGGTACCCGCGGTCCGGGCGACGGCCGGCTCCTCCCGGGGATCACCGCGCGGCGTCGCTGAACTCCGGGTCCCGGGTGCCGGCCGGCTCCTCCTCGGGCCGCTGCCGGGCGGCGGCGCGGCGGCCGGGCAGGACGGCGAGGACGATCAGGGTTCCCGCGGCCATGATGATCCCGCCGACCAGGCTGGTCGTGGCGACACCGTGGGCGAAGGACTGGTTCACGGCGTCGGCGAGGGCCTCGGCCTGCCGCGGACCGGCGTCGGGGTTCGCCGCGAGGCGCTCGGCGACGGCCAGTCCGCCGCCCACGGAGTCCTGGGCGGTGTCCAGCGCGGCGGCCGGGAGGCGGTCGCCCACCAGGCCGGCGAGTTCGTCCCGGTAGGCGGTGCCGAGCAGGGAGCCCAGGACGGCGATGCCCAGCGAGCCGCCGAGTTCCAGCGCGGTGTCGTTGGCGCCGCCCGCGACGCCCAGCTCGCTCTCCGGGAAGGAGCCCATGATGGTGTCGGTGGCCGGGGACACGCTCAGCCCGATGGCGAGGCCGAGCAGCAGCATCGGGGCCAGGAAGTCGGCGTAGCCGGAGTCCTTCTCGATGAGGACCAGCAGGAACACCCCGACGGTGCCGATCACCATGCCGGAGCCCACCATCGCCTTCACGCCCAGCTTCGGCGTCAGCCTCCCGGTCACCGCGGCGCCGACGAACACGGCCCCGGCCAGCGGCAGCAGGCGGACGCCGGTCTCCAGGGCGCCGTAGCCGAGCACGAACTGCAGGAACTGCGTGGCGTAGTAGATGGCGCCGTAGGTGCCGAAGAAGAAGAACAGCACGGCGACCATGGAGCCGCTGAAGGGGCGCGACAGGAACCTGCGCACGTCCAGCATGGGGTGCGGGTGGCGCAGCTCCCACCACACGAAGACCACCAGGCCGACGCCCGCGACGACGGCCGCGGCGACCGGGCCGGCGCCCCAGCCGAAGTGCGGGCCCTCGATGCTCGCGTAGACCAGGCTGCCGACGGAGACGATGGAGAGCAGGCCGCCCACGTAGTCGATCCGGCCCATGCCGGCCGCCCTGGACGGCGGGACCAGGACCAGCGCGCCGACGACGGCGGCGACCGCGATGGGGACGTTGACCAGGAAGGTCGAGCCCCAGGCGTGGTCCTCCAGGAGCCGGCCGGCGACCAGCGGGCCGACCGCGATGGCGAGGCCGGAGGTGGCGGTCCAGGCGGTGATGGCGCGAGCCCGTTCCCCCTTGGGGAAGACCGCGACCAGCAGGGACAGCGTGGCCGGCATGACGACGGCGGCGCCGACGCCCATGATCGCGCGGGCCGCGATGACCAGCCCGGTCTCGTCGACGAGGCTGCCCATCACCGAACCGCCCGCGAAGACCACGAGGCCGGCGATCAGGGCGCCGCGGCGGCTGTACTTGTCGCCGATCGAGCCGAGGACCAGCATCAGCGCGGCGTACGGGACGGTGTAGCCGTCGATCACCCACTGCAGGTCGCTGCTGCTCAGGCCCAGGTCGGCCGTCATGTCCGGCGCCGCCACGATCAGGGACGTGTTGGCCATGACGACGATCAGCAGGCTCAGACACAGCACGAGGAGCGCCCACCAGCGCCGCGCGTACGGCCCGGTCATCTTCTCGACGGGTGTGGTGGCCAGGAGGGGCATGAGGGCTCCCGGGGAGGGTTCGGGCACGTTAATTGCCCATTGGTGTGCAGACTCGTGCAGCGTAGTTTGTTGCACAGGGACGTGCAAATATGGTGGAGGGTGACGGGAGGACGGGCCGGGCGGGGCCCGGTCCGCCGTATGCACACACGCACGCATGCACGCACGCATGCACGCACGCATGCACGCACAGGCGCTACGGGTCGGCCTCCTCGGACGCACACGCGCTACGGGTCGGCCCCTTGGACGGACACTCGGTACGACCCGGACCCCAGGGCGCCGACACGCGCCGCCGGCGGCTCACTCGGCCGGGACGGCCTCCGCGGGCACCGTCGGGGCCACGTCCGCGACCACGGACCGCGCCCGCCGCTCCGGCACCCCGGCCGTGATGAGCTGGGCGATCGCGACCCGGGTCCCGTCGTCCTCCAGCGCACCGGCGTTGACCTGCTCCAGCAGCGCGACCGTCATGGCCTCAAGGCCCACGCTCAGCACGGCGGGCGGCAGATGGGCGGGGAAGACGCCGTCCCGCTGACCGCGCTCCAGGATGGCGGTGGCCTCGGCGCGGGCCGGGGCCAGGATCTCGGCCACGCGCTCCTCGCCCAGGTCACGCCGGGCCAGCGCCAGGAGCAACCGGTAGCGGTCGCCGACGGGCCACATCAGCATCATGAAGTACGCGAGCGCGCGCTCGGCCGGCTCGGCCGGACCGATCCGTTCCGCCCCGGCGGCCACAGCGCCGCGCAGCACCTCGGACGCCTCCTCGGCCAGCGCCTCCAGCAGCGCCGCCCGGCCCGGGAAGTGCCCGAAGAGGGTGCGCCGTACGACACCGGCGGCCTGGGCCAGCTCCTCCAGCGTGGTGTCGGGATTCCGCCCCAACTCCCGGCGTGCCGTGGCCAGGATGCGCGCCCGGTTGGACCGCGCGTTGCGCCGCTGCGGCTCACGGGCGACGGGCTTGGTCACGGGAACCTCTGGGCGGGACGGTGCGGGCGGACGCACGACGGCGGTGCGGACGGTGCGGTGGATGCCAGGACGCGGCGGCGTCCATTCTGGCACGGAGATCCCAGGTGGGCCCGTCCGGTGGCCCGCCCGTCCGCGCCCGGGGCCGGGGGCCGGTCACAGGCGGATCGCGGGGCGACGGCTACCCACGCCCACCCCGACCCACCCGGCCCTCCCAGCCCTACCGGTCCTCCCGGCCCCCAGCCCTACCGGTCCTCCCGGCCCTCCCTTCCCTACCGGCCCTCCCAGCCCTACCGGTCCTCCCGGCCCCTGCCGCCCCCGGACCGCCGTACCGCGGCGAGCGCGGCGAGGACCACGCCGACGGCCACCACCAGCAGCCCCCGCAGCCACACCTCGGCCTCGATCTGCGTGGCGAGCGCGACGCAGGAGGCGGCGCCCAGCACGGGCAGCACGGTCGGGGCCCGGAAGTGGTCCGCCTCGCCGGGGTCGCGGCGCAGCACGAGTACGGCGGTGTTGACCATGAGGAAGACCACGAGCAGCAGCAGGACCAGGGTGGACGCGAGGGTGGCGACACTGCCGGTGAGCGCGAGGAGCATCGACAGCAGGGTCGTGACGGCGATCGCGGCCCACGGCGTACGGCGGCCGGGCAGCACCTTGGTCAGCGCGGGCGGCAGCAGCCCGTCCCGGGCCATGCCGTAGGCCAGGCGGGAGGACATGATGCCGGTCAGCAGCGCGCCGTTCGCCACAGCGACGAGGGCGATGGCGCTGAACAGGCGGGTCGGCACGCCGCCGGCCGCCTCGACGACCTCCAGCAGCGGCCCGCTGGACTCCGCGAGCCGCGCCGTCGGTACCGCGACGGAGGCGGCGACCCCCACGAGGACGTACACGGCACCCGCGGTGGCGAGGGCGCCGAACAGCGCTCGCGGGTAGGAGCGCCGGGGGTCGCGGGTCTCCTCGGCGACGTTCACGGAGGTCTCGAACCCGACGAAGGAGTAGTACGCCAGCACCGAGCCGCTCAGTACGGCCGCCGCGGCGCCCTTCTCCGGCGTACCGAGCTCTCCCAGCCGCGCCACGTCGCCGTCGCCGCGCCACAGCAGCCACACGCCGAGGGCGACGACGACGAGCAGCCCGCTCACCTCGACGACGGTCGCGGCGACGTTGGCCCGGGTCGACTCCTTGATGCCGCGGGCGTTGACCAGCGCGAGCAGGGCGAGGAACAGCACGGCGACGAGGCCGACGGGGAGCGTCACGAAGGCCGACAGGTAGTCGCCCCCGAAGCCGCGGGCGAGCGCGGCCACCGAGACGATGCCGGCGGCGAGCATGCAGAACCCGGCGACGAAGCCGGCGAAGGGCCCGAAGGCGCGGGTGGCGTAGTGGGAGGCCCCGCCCGCGCGGGGGTACTTGGTGACCAGCTCCGCGTAGGAGGCGGCGGTCAGCATCGCCAGCAGCAGCGCGACGACCAGCGGTACCCACACCGCTCCCCCGGAGTCGGCGGCCACCTGTCCCACCAGGACGTAGACGCCCGCGCCCAGCACGTCGCCCAGGATGAAGAAGTACAGCAGCGGGGTGGTCAGAGCCCGCTTCAGTGCCGGGCCGCCCTGCGACTCGGCCGGTCGTTGTGTTCCCTGCGTCGCCATGACGCCTCACGTTTCCCGTGTGCCGGGAAACACGCCACGCGCTCGGCGAACTCCGCCGGTTACGCGCTCGGGTGGGTGGCAACCGCCACCCACCCGATGCGTCGACGCGCCCTCAGCTCTGCGGACGGCTGCCGTGGTTCGCGCCGTTCTTCCGGCGGGCCTTCTTCTTGCGACGTCGCTTCGAGGACATCGAAACCTCCTCTTCCTGTGCATTCCCGTACTATCCACCGGATTGTGGACCCGGAGATCACAGAGCCCCTTTCCCGTCGGCGCGGCGCCAAACACCCGGCTCGAAATGCACACGGGTGGCTTACGTCACGGACGGCCGGCCCGGTGCCTCCGGTACCCGGAACCCGCGGAAGGTCACGTGGGCACGCGTCTTGAACCCCAGCCGCTCGTACAGCGCGACCGCCCCGGTGTTCGCGTCGGCCACGTGCAGGAACGGACGTTCACCGCGGGCCGTGATCCGCTCGACGAGGGCCCCGACCAGACGGACGGCATGCCCTCGCCCCCGTGCCTCGGGGTCGGTGCAGACGGCGCTGATCTCGGCCCAGCCCGCGGGCCGCAGCCGTTCCCCGGCCATCGCCACCAGCCTGCCGCCGTCCCGGATACCGAGGTAGGTGCCGAGTTCGTGGGTGCGCGGCCAGAACGGCCCCGGCCGCGTCCGCTCGACCAGGTCGAGCATCTCGGGCACGTCGCCGGCACCAAGCCGCACCACACCGTCGTCGTCCGTCCCGGCACCGGAGAGGCCGTCGGCCCGATGGCTGCCGGGCCAGATCATCTGCCGCCCTTCAAGGCTGAACACGGGCTCCCAGCCGGGCGGCGGAACGGCCGGGCAACTGAACATGTCGGCGAACCCGCCGGGCCCCAGCAGTTCGGCCAGGTCACCCCATTCCGCGGCACCCGCGTCGGCAGGCAGCGCGCAGAAGGTCGCGACATCCGCCTCATAGGTGGCGGCCCCGCCCAGCCGACGGGCGAAGCGCGCGTGCACCCCGCGAAGCGACTGCCCCACCGGGTCGTCCAGTGCGCGCTCGTCGTGATGATCCATCGTGCCGCACCTCTCTCGCCCGCCCGGGCGTACAGCCGCACCCCTGCGCCCGCCGTCGTCCATCGCACGCCCCCTGGCGCCCCGATTCTACGAACGCGCGGTCGAGCATCGATCGATCCCCGCAGAGCGTCACATACGCGGGAACGCGGCCGCACCGGGAATCAGTCGAGCAGCGCGGTCGCTTCGACCTCGACGAGCACATCCGGCTCGAAGAGGTGGTCGACCCCGATCAGGGAGGCCGGCGGCATGGGAAGCCGGAGCCCGATCTCATCGGCGACGGATTCCACTCCGGCCATGAAGTCACCGATCTTCTCCGGGCTCCACCGCGTCACATAGAACGTCAGGCGCAGCACGTCCGCGAAGGACGCCCCCGCGCCCGCCAGCCCGACGGAAGTGTTGCGCAACGCCTGGGCGACCTGCCCGGCCAGATCACCGGGAGCGACCGGAGTCCCGTCGGCCCGCCGCGCGATCTGCCCGCTGACATGAACGTGCCTCGTCCCCGTCCCCACGGCCACGTGGTGGTACGGCACGGGCTGGAGCATGCCTTCCGGCGAGAAATGCTGAACAGTCATGGCTGCTCTCCCCTTCCTCCTAGGTATCCGTAAGCTACCTAGGAGGAAAAGGACACTTCAACGAGACCAGGTTTCGCCATGGATACCGCCGACGAACTCCGCATCGACGCCCCGCACCGTGAACTGCTCGACCAGGTCCTCGACAAGTGGTCGCTCAGCGTCCTCAACGAGCTCTGCGAGCGCCCGTGCCGCTTCAACGAACTACGCCGAGCCATCCCCCAGGTCACCCAGAAGTCACTGACCGCGACCCTGCGGCGACTCGAACGAAACGGCGTCATCGAGCGCGAGGTCGTCTCCACCCGCCCCGTGGCGGTCAGCTACCACATCACGCCACTCGGCAAGACTCTCCGCCCTCCCATCGACGCGCTGCTGACATGGGCCGCGGAACACCTCCCCGCCATCAACCGCGCACGCGCGGCCTTCGACGGGATGGAAGAGGAACCAGGACGCTGACCCCGGGACACCCGCGGACCGCGCCGCATGACGGTCACCGCACGGCGGAAGGGTCAGCGCCGCAGCGTGTAAGGGGCGCGCCGCAGGCCACCTCAAGATCTCCTTCGGGTCAACATGCGGATCCATGGTGCCGGACGGACCGCTGTTCGGCTCAGGCACCCAAGCGTCCACTCGCACTCATGGAAACGAGGGCGGCCCACCCGTTCGCCGGAAACGCCGGCACCGGCTATTGGGGCCCCAACTGCTCCGCACGAGCTTGCCGCGCCCCGCCTTCGGAGAAGGAAACGGGAAACAGCTTCGATCGCCTTGTCCGTCCGGGAGTTGGTGCCGCACTCTTCCGTGCAGCACCGCCTCAGCCCGGACGACCGGGTTTGGGAGGTTCCCGTGCCACATCCGTCCACCCCGTTCGGTGAGGAACTGAGGAAGCGGCGCCTGGAGGCCGGACTGAGCCTGACGGATCTGTCCGGTCTCGTGCACTACAGCAAGGCGCAGCTCAGCAAGGTCGAGCGGGGCATCAAGGCGCCCAGCCGTGACCTCGCGCGGCTGTGCGACGCCGCACTCGGTGCCGACGGGGCGCTGATCGCCCTGAGCACCCCTACCGCTGTCGACTCACCTGCCGTGTCGGCGCCAGGCCGGGTCGAGGAGGAGAACTGGATGATGCAGTTGTCACCGGACGGCCCGAACTCGTTCGGGCCCGTGGGCCGGCGTGAGGTGATCAATGCTGGTGTCGCCTCGCTGATGACCTGGAGGTCGGACGGCCCGGGTCCGACCTCCCCGGCCGCCGGCGCCGGCATGCTGGAAGCCTCACGTTCCCTGTTCACGCACTACCGCAGACTCGGTCAGACCGTGGAACCCGGCCTGCTTCTGCCCGTTCTGATCGCGCAGACACACACGCTGCGGGAGCTGTCGGCGCAGAGCGACAGCGCTACCAGGCGTCGCCTGCTGGCACTCGGTTCCCGGTACGCCGAGTACGTGGGCTGGCTGGTGCAGGAGACCGGGGACGAGCGTGCGGCGCTGTGGTGGACGAAGCGTGCGGTCGACCTGGCCGCCGCCGGCGGTGATCAGGCACTGGCCGGTTATGCGCTGGTCCGCAGGGCGTTGGTCACGCTGTACCGGGAGGACGCCGAGCAGACGATCGCGCTGGCCCGTCGGGCGCAGAGCGGCGTGCTGCCGTCACGAATCCGCGGTCTCGCCGCACAGCGCGAAGCGCAGGGTCATGCCCTCGCCGGTGATGTCAACGCCTGTCTACGTGCCCTGGACCGGGCTCGTACTCTGCTCGCCGGCCGGAACGACATCGCCGAAGGTACTGACGGCCCGGTGATCGGCTCCATGCATCTTCCCGATTCGGTCGGCATGGTCACCGGCTGGTGCCTCGTCGATCTCGGGCGACCGCGCGAGGCGAGCGAGGAACTGGATCGGCAGCTCACTCTGGTCGTCCCCGACGCGGTGCGTACTCAGGTCCGGTACGGCATACGCCGGGCGCTCGCCTATGCCTCCGCCGGCGAGATAGACCACGCCTGCGCGCTGACGGAGCCATTGCTCGACGGCGTGACGGCGGTGCGCTCGGCGACCGTCACAACCGATCTTCGACGGCTCGTCCGGGTGTTGGGCCGCTATCCGGACCATCCACAGGTACGCCGGCTGGCACCGCGGCTCGGCACCTTGTCCCGCCCGACCACCCCTCTCGAGGAGTTACCGTCATGAGCGAGATCTTCATCAACTACCGCACCGGAGACGGGGAGAAGACCGCGGCCCTGCTGCGTCAAGGGCTGTCGCACCGCTTCGGTCCGGGGCACGCGTTCCACGCGTCACAGTCCATCGTTCCCGGTGAAAGCTGGCCCGAACGGCTACTGGCCGCGGTACGGCGCAGTTCCGTACTTCTGGCCGTCATCGGCCCGGACTGGACGAACTTCCGTGCCCGGCTGGAGGACCCCGAGGACTGGGTGCGCAAGGAGATCGAGGAGGCTTTCACCTGTGAGGTCCCGGTGGTCCCCGTGCTGGACGGACGCAAGACCAGCCGACTGAGCAAGGCGGATCTCCCGCCCGCGTTGCGACGGCTCGCCGATCTCCAGTCCATCGCATTCGACTCCGGTGACACCGAGGTGTGCGTCGCGCGCATCGGTGATCTGATGGCCGACCTGATTCCCGGCCTTGACGACCGGTCCAGGACCCAGGCGGCGACGCTCGCGTCGAGCACCGTGAACAATTCCATCGGAACCGTGAACGGTGCAGCCGTGCAGAGCCGTGACTTCACCGGTGACGTCGGCACGGTCGTCAAGGGCACCCACGGTCCTGTCCACACCGGGACCGGCAACGTCTACTCGCATTCGCGTCATGTCTCGGGCGACCGTCACTTCTCGGGTGCCGGGATGACGTACTTCGAGGGTGACCACAACGGCGCCATCCAGCACCGATTCGGTGAAGGGGACGGTCACGAGGACAAGGACCGGTGAACCAGCACACCGGCACCTGGGTCCAGGACTCGGGCGTCACGGTCACGGGCCCTGGCGACATCTACATCGGCACCCAGCTGCAGGACTCGGACAAACCGGCTTTCCGCCGAGTCGCGGAGGACCAACTCCGCCGGCTGCGCTACGTACTGGTCGCTCCGCCGTGCATGGGCGAGGCTCGTGCCGTGCTCGCCGACTGCGGCACCGTCATCCTGGACGGTGCCCCGGGCAGCGGCCGGTCGGCTGCGGCCCGTGTACTGCTGCACGAGCACCACCGGGACAGTGGTGTCTTCCACGAGCTCCTGCCCGGTGAGGAGGGGGAGCTGTCCCTCCAGGACCCTGCTCTGGTCGGGACCGGTGATCAGTTGCTGCTGGACCTGTCCGCCGCGGACGACCGCCGCTGGGCCGCGGCCCAGGCCGACCTCCCCGCGCTGCGCAAGGCCGTGCACGAGCAGCGGGCTCATCTGGTCGTGATCATGCCGTCCCACGGCATTATCGACCCGGACCTGCAGTACTGCCGCGTGGTGCTCGGACGGCCACTCGGTATCGGCGTTCTCCGGCGGCATCTGCGCCTGCATGGTGTGCCGCCTGAGCAATATCTCCAGCCGGACGGCACCGTCACCGGGTTCCTGACGGCGAACAGGCCGATGCGGGAAATCGCGGAATTCGCCGACCTGGTGCGCCGAGCACGCGAGGCCGGTCAGCCCGGGGACGGATTCGGTCAGTGGTGCGAGGCGGCCTGGCGGGCGCGAAACGACGGCCGCCGGGAAGCCGCCGCGCTCGTCACCAGGCTGCGGGAGGCACCGCAGCGAGCCCTGCTGATTGCGGTGTCCATGCTGCACGGGGCTCATGCCGATGTCGTTCACCGCGCGGCCGAACAACTGCTGAGCGCCCTCGGGCCTCCGTCGGACGGCGATTCGCCGCTGCAGCACCGGGACCTCGCCGAGCGACTCCTCGAGATCTCGGCCACTGCCACCCCCAACGGACAGGTCCGGTTCGAGAGGCTGGACTTCGACTCCGCCGTCCGTGCCCATTTCTGGGACCACATGCCCGATCTCCGTCCCCATCTCGGCACTTGGGCGGCGACGGTGGTGGAGCTGGACGACCCACACGTCGTCCCCGTCGTACGCGACGGCCTGGTCGAACGAGTGGCCGGTGAATATCTACGGACCGGACGTGCGGACGGACTGGGGGCCCTCATCGAAGGCTGGAGCACCGGTGGGACGAGCCGCCCTCGCCTGGAAGCGGCCGTTCATGCGCTCACCCACGGGCTGGCGGACCCGGTGCACGCAAGGGACTTCCGCGAGCAGATCTACCAATGGTGCGCCAAACGGCGCCTCAAGGGGGAGCTCGCACAGGTGCTGGTCCGCGTCTGTGCCGACGTCCTCGCGACCAGTCATCCGGATCAAGCCCTGGTCAGGCTCTACCACCTGGCCCGACGTGAGCGCGGCACGACGCGCGCCCGGCAGGCGCTGTGCGAGCTGGTGGCGCGCAGCCGCAGGCTGCACCGCGTGCTGCTCTATCGTCTCGCTCAATCCGACTTCTCACCCGCCAATCTCGGAATCTTTCTCCAGGCCAGCGATCCCGAGCTGTTGACGCAGCGCACCGGCAGCTCGCACACGCTGGTCGATGAACAGGGCACGCAACGCTCCCTGACAACCTGCTGGCACGCGGTACTGACCGAGCTGCCGCCTGCGAAGTGGCAGGTCGAAGCCCAACGCTGGCTCCACTGGGCGGCCGCCGACACCGGCCCGCACGGCGGACTCCTGCTCGACCTCCTCGTCAGCTCGGCACAGCGGTGCGCGGAGAAGCGAGGCGAGGTTTTCGCACTGCTGTACGCGTGCGCCCGCGACGCCGAGCGCACCAGTCCGGGGGATGCGGCGCGGGCCGCGGAGACCACCGGTCTGCTGCTCCACAAGATCAGCGCGGCTCAAGGCATCGCTCCGGCCACACCGCCGACGACCTCACCCAGGGGGACTCGACCATGAACACAGCGCGGAAAACCACCACCGTCTTCCTCACCGTTCTGAGCGGTCTCCTGCTCAGCATCGTCGGCCTGACGCAGCGGTGGCCCGCATGGGCTTGGCCGCTGCTGGCAGTGCTGCTGCTCGTCGTCCCCGCAGCCGTCTTCCGGATCGCCGCGATGCGCCGCGGCACAGTACCGGTGGCTTTCGAAGAGCAGCTCACCGCCGCCCCCACGGAACGCACGGATCACCGCGTAAGCCAGGTTGTGCTGCCCAGCAAATGGGCCGACTACGACTTCGTCTTCTCCGCGACGGTGCGCTGGTACCTCGTCGACGCTCCCGCGGGTGCCCCCCTCCTCAACCCGGCGGGCCTCGCCGTCGACGCGGTCCTCAAGCGGGCCCGCGCCATCACCGAGCAACGGGAACCGGTCCGGGCCTCACTCGTCGAGCAGGAACTGTCCGGCGCCCTCAGCCGGATGGCGCCTGAGCCGACCGGGCACCTCCAGGCGATGGCGGAGAACATCCAACTCGTGCTGGCGCAGCAGGACCAGGAGCGCCTCGACAAGCTCGCCGACGTACGCAAGGACGAGCTGGTCTGGGTGCACCAGCGCAAGTACGAGCAGAGCAGGCGCCGGTACTTGGGCGAGGACGTCCTCAAGGACACCGGCAGCGCCGTGGTCTGGTGGCTCACCAAGAACGACGAGCATGTGGAACGTACGGTGAACGACCTGGCCCTGCTAGCTCAGCTCACCTCGGCTGCCAACGATACCGACGTTCCCGAACGGCTTCGGGATCTGATCTCTCAGCAGGCCGGCGAGCCGATGACGGCGGACTTCCCCGGCGCAGAGCCCTCGTCGACGCCACAGGGACGGGAGACGGCCACGATGCGACTCTCCGACTTCCTCGACAGCATCGGTTTCACCGACGGAGATGTACGCCGCCCGATGCTCGCGGCACAGATCGCCGGCCTCATCAAGGAGCAGAACCGCCACGAGACCGCCGAGGAGATCCAGCACCACTTCGATCCGCCGGCGTCCCTCGCTCCGGATGACGACGAGGCGCCCGCCTCCGGCTCCCCCCTCGCATAGGAGAAGACACATGGACGGCGAACTGGCCGTACTCGCGGCGTCGGGCGCCACCACACTGGTCTCCCTCATGGTCACCGACTCCTGGGCACACGCCCGGGAACTCGTCCGGCAGTTCCTGAGCCGCACAGACGCGGACCCCGACACGTTCGACGACCTGCACGACACTAGGGCCCGGCTCCTCGCCGCCGACGCCACGGAACGTGAACGGACCGCCCGCGAGATCAGCCGACTGTACGGTGCCCGCCTGCGCCGACTCTCGGAAGCCGACGACGTCAGCGACGAGGCCCTGCGCGCGCTGCTGACCTCGTTACTGCAGCTCTCGGCGTCCGCGGCAGACAGCCGGCGCACGGTGGAGAACCGCATCAGCGGGGGTGTCCAGCACGGTCCCGTCGTCCAGTCAGGCAGCGTTGCCGGACTGACCTTCCACGTGGATCACGTCGATCGCCAGTAGCGCCAACCGCGCTCGAGGGCAGGGCACGCAGCGTGCCCTGCCCTCACGTCGTCGAACCTCAGGAAACAAGGAACCAGGCCGCCAGGCGCTTGGCGATGACCGGTACATCGACGTTGTCCTGCGCAACTTCCTCGACGAACGGGCCGGCAATCGAGACCGGCGGCGGGGCAGTACTGGCGCTGACGCCGTTGAACCGCAGGAAGACACGCATGGCAAGCCAGGCGGTGCGCTCGTTGCCGTCGATCAGCGCGTGATTGCGAGCGACGGAGTGCAGCAGTGCCGCCGCCTTCTCGTGCAGCGTGGGATATAGCTCGGCTCCGAACACGTTGGTGCGGGGCCGTTCGATCGCTGACACCAAAAGCCCCATGTCACGCACGCTGTGCTCGGTACCGTTGACCGTCCGGGCGATAGCCAGAATCTCGTCGATCTGGATGTAGCGCACTTCGGTCACTTCAGGTAGTCCAGGATCTCCGCATCACTGTCCATCAGCTCAGCCAGGACATCATCGACCTTCAGCTCGGCCCGGTCCTGGGCGTCACGGATGGCCTCAATGGCAAGTTCCTGCTTGCTGCGCCCCTCCCGACGAGCCCGCTCGGTGAGCTTCGCGTCAAGGTCGTCGGGGAGCCGGAGTGTCATCGCCATACAGAGATGATACCTGACCGGTATCAAAAACGGCGCTGTAGCCACCTCGCCCACGAACCCGCAGGTCAGGCGCCCTTGCCAGCCGGCTCCAGAATCGCCACGCACTCCACATGATGCGTCATCGGAAACAGATCGAACACCCGCAGCGTCCGCACCCGGTACCCCCCGTCCCGGAAGTACCCCAGGTCCCGGGCGAGTGCGGCCGGGTCGCAGGCGACGTAGGCGATCCTGCGCGCGCCCAGCGACGACAGGTGCTGGACCGTCTTGCGGCCCGCTCCCGCGCGTGGCGGGTCCAGGACGATCAGGTCGACCTCGTCGATGCCCGTGCGGGGCAGGACGGACTCGACCTTGCCCTGTTCGATGCGGACGCGGTCGAAGGCGGCGAGGTTGTGCCGGGCGTCCTCGACCGCGCGCTTGCCGGACTCGATGCCGAGGACGGCGCCCTGGTCGCCGACCCGGTCGGCGAGGGCGCCGGCGAAGAGGCCGACGCCGCAGTACAGGTCGAGGGCCATGTCGCCCTTGCGCGGGAGCAGGCCCTGCATGACCGCCTTGACCAGGGTGTCGGCCGCCTTGGGGTGGACCTGCCAGAAGCCGCCGCTGCCCACCCGGTAGGTGCGGTCGTCGGCGCGCTCGCGGACGAAGGGGCGGCCGTGGACGCGGTGGACGCCGCCGTCCTTCTCGTCGACGCGCATCACCGAGACCGGCCGGTCGAGTTCGACGAGGGGCAGGCGGGCGCCCGGGCTCGGGGTGAGGATGACCTGGCGGTCCTGGGAGCCGGTCGCGGCGATGGCCTCGACGGACTCCATGCCCGTCCAGTCCCGCGCCTCGATGCCCAGCTCGCTGACGCCCTCGGCGGCGATCATGCAGTGGTCGATCGGCTCGACCTCGTGCGAGCGGTGTCGGCGCAGGCCCGCGTTGCCCTCCTCGTCCACCGCGTACTGCACGCGGGTGCGCCACGACGGGACCTGACCGGCGGGCACCTTGTCGCCCTCGGCCGGCATCACCGTGCCGTCCCAGCCGGCCTCCTCGGGCGTGAGGCCCGCCAGGCGCTTGAGCTGCTCGGTGACGACCTCGCCCTTCAGGCGCCGCTGGGCGCCGGGCTTGGCGTGCTGCCAGTCGCAGCCACCGCAGCGGCCGGGCCCGGCGAAGGGGCAGGGAGCCTCGATGCGGTCCTTGGAGGCGTCCAGGATCTCGACGGCGTCCGCGCGCAGGAAGCGGGCGCCCTCCTCGCCCTCGGTGACCCGGGCCACGACCCGCTCGCCGGGCAGCGCGTGCCGGACGAACAGCACCTGCCCCTCGGCCGTACGGGCGATGCAGTGGCCGCCGTGGGCGACGGGGCCGATCTCGACCTCGTACTCCTCCCCCACCAGCGAGACCACCTGGGATTCCCGCGATTCCTGGGACTCCCGGGGCTCCTGGGACTCCGCCTGCGATTTCTTCGGTTCTGCCTGCATGGCGGGGTGACTCCAGAGAACGGGACGACATGGAAAGGTCAAAGGACAGCAGCCGTCCAGTCTACGTCGGCGACGAGCCCTCCTTCGCCCGGTCGGGCTGGGCCGGGCCGCGGCGGACCGCGCCGGGGGCGTTCCAGTCCTGCCGCTTGCGGGCGCGCCGCTTGGCGGCCTCGGAGGACTGGAGCTGGTACGGGACGGAGGTGACCATGACCCCGGGGGTGAACAGCAACCGGCCCTTCAGGCGCAGGGCGCTCTGGTTGTGGAGCAGGTGCTCGTACCAGTGGCCGACGACGTACTCGGGGATGATGACCGAGACCGCGTCGCGCGGGGACTCCTTGCGCAGGCTCTTGACGTACTCGATGACCGGCCGCGTGATCTCGCGGTAGGGCGAGTCCAGCACCTTCAGGGGTACGCCGATGCCGCGCCGCTCCCACTCCTCGCGCAGGGCCTTGGTCTCCGCCGGGTCGACGTTGACGCTGAGCGCCTCCAGGGTGTCGGAGCGCATGAGCTTGGCGTAGGCGAGGGCCCGCAGGGTCGGGCGGTGGATCTTGGAGATGAGGACGACCGAGTGGACGCGGGACGGCCGCACCATGTCGTCGCTCTGCGCCTCGGGGTCCTCGGGTGCCGCGATCTCCTCGGCGACGCGGTCGTAGTGCTTGCGGATGGCCGTCATCGTCGCGAAGAAGATGCACATGCCGAGCAGCGCGACCCAGGCGCCGTGGGTGAACTTGGTGGCCAGGACGACGACCAGCACCAGACCGGTGAAGAAGGCGCCGAAGGCGTTGATCGCCCGCGAGCGGATCATGCGGCGGCGCGCGGCCTGGTCCCGCTCGGTGGCCAGGTGGCGGTTCCAGTGGCGGACCATGCCGATCTGGCTGAGCGTGAAGGAGACGAAGACGCCGACGATGTAGAGCTGGATCAGGCGGGTGGAGTCGGCGCCGTAGATGAAGACCAGCAGCATCGCCGCGCCGGCCAGGAGCACGATGCCGTTGGAGAACGCCAGGCGGTCGCCGCGGGTGTGCAGCTGGCGCGGCAGGTAGCGGTCCTGGGCGAGGATCGAGCCGAGCAGCGGGAAGCCGTTGTACGCGGTGTTCGCGGCCAGGAAGAGGACGAGCGCGGTGGCCGCGGCCAGGACGATGAACAGGAAGCTGCCCTCACCGAAGACCGCCTCGGCGACCTGCGAGATCACCGGGTGCTGGACGTAGTCCTCGCCGAGCGCGACGCCGTTGTGGAGCAGGTCGGTGGCCGGGTTCTCCGACATGCGGACGTCGGTGGCGGCGGCCAGCGCGATGATGCCGCAGAACATGGTGACGGCGAGCAGGCCCATCATCGCGAGGGTGTTGCCCGCGTTCTTCGACTTGGGCTTGCGGAAGGCCGGGACGCCGTTGGAGATCGCCTCGACGCCGGTGAGCGCGGCGCAGCCGGAGGAGAAGGCCCGCAGGAGGAGGAAGACCAGCGCGAAGCCGGCCAGGCCCTGGTGCTCGGGCTTGATCTCGTAGTCGGCCGTGGGGGCGCGCATCGTGTCGTCGAGGACCAGGCCCCGGAAGGCGCCCCACGCGATCATGATGAAGACGCCCGCGACGAAGACGTAGGTCGGGATCGCGAAGAGGCTGCCCGACTCCTTGACCCCGCGCAGGTTCATCAGCGTCAGCAGCAGGATCACGGCGACCGCGCACAGGACCTTGTGCTCGACGACGAAGGGGACCGCGGAGCCGAGGTTCTCGATGCCGGAGGAGATGGAGACGGCGACGGTCAGGACGTAGTCGACCAGCAGCGCGCTCGCCACCGTCAGGCCCGCCTTGGGGCCGAGGTTGGTGTTGGCGACCTCGTAGTCGCCGCCGCCGCTCGGGTAGGCGTGCACGTTCTGCCGGTAGGAAGCGACCACGGTGAACATCAGCACGACGACCGCGACCGCGATCCAGGGGCTGAAGTGGTACGCCGACACGCCCGCGATGGACAGGACCAGCAGCACCTCGCCGGGCGCGTACGCCACGGAGGAGAGCGGGTCGGAGGCGAAGACGGGCAGGGCGATGCGCTTCGGCAGGAGCGTTTCCCCCAGCCGGTCACTGCGCAGTGCGCGCCCGATGAGGATCCGCTTGGGCACGTCGGTCAGTTTGGACACAACAGAGGATCGTAAGCGTTCGAACGGGCGCCCGCCCACCCGCCACCCCCGACGGGCCCGTCGTCTGCTCTCCGAGTGAATCCGGGCAGTGGTGCGGCTGCGGTTTCCGCAGGTTACGGGGTGCGCGTGTCTGAATGACTGCCTATATGACGAACATCGCCCGCATCCGGGTCTTTGCCGCCCCTGGAGGTCCCATGCATCTGAGCGCGGAGCTGATCGGCGGCGCCGCCACGCTCGTCGGTCTCGGACTCCTGACTCTCGCCAGCATCCGCAGCATCGGCCGCCGGGACTCGTCGGCCGGAGGATGAGACGGCCCCTGCGGGCCCCGCGGGCTTGCCGATACGTTGGGACACGGGCCGGGGGCCCCGGCCTCCCGCACGAGGAGCCAGGGCCGCCGACCGGGGCCCCGGTCTCCCGGCCGGGGAGCCAGGGCTGCCGACCCGGGGATTCCGGCTTCCCCGCCCCCGAGAGGCGTCATCGCCGGCGGTCACCGGCATGATGTTCCCCTGCGGCCCGCACACTGGCCGCGACGTGTCGCCAGGCGAGCCGAAAGAGAGACATGAGCACGACGACAGCCACGAAGCCCGGCGGGGCCGCAGGAAGCGGGGTGTGAGGCGATGCATATCGTCATCATGGGCTGCGGGCGCGTGGGCTCCGCCCTCGCCCAGAACCTGGAGCAGCAGGGCCACACGGTCGCCGTGATCGACCAGGACCCGACCTCCTTCCGCCGCCTGGGTTCCTCGTTCGGCGGCCGCCGGGTCACCGGTATCGGTTTCGACCAGGACACCCTGCGCGAGGCGGGCATCGAGGAGGCCGGTGCCTTCGCGGCCGTCTCCAGCGGTGACAACTCCAACATCATCGCCGCCCGGGTGGCGCGCGAGATGTTCGGCGTGGAGAACGTCGCGGCCCGCATCTACGACCCCCGCCGCGCGGAGGTCTACCAGCGCCTGGGCATCCCCACCGTCGCCACCGTCCGCTGGACGGCCGACCAGATGCTGCGCCGGCTGCTCCCCTCGGGCGCCGAGCCGCTGTGGCGCGACCCCACCGGCGGCGTCCAGCTCGCCGAGGTGCACACGTCGGCGTCCTGGGTCGGTCACAAGATCAGCCGGCTCCAGGAGGAGACCGGCGTGCGGGTGGCGTTCCTCACCCGGCTCGGGGAGGCCATACTGCCCACCTCGCAGACGGTGTTGCAGGAGGGTGACCTCGTGCACGTGATGATGCGTGCCGACGAGGTCGACAAGGTCGAGGCGGCGTTCGCCAAGGGTCCCGAAGAGGAGGGCGGTCACTGATGAGGGTCGCCATTGCCGGAGCCGGCGCGGTCGGCCGTTCGATCGCGGGCGAGCTGCTGGAGAACGGCCACGAGATCCTGCTCATCGACAAGGCGCCGACCGCCATCTCGGTCGAGCGCGTCCCGATGGCGGAGTGGCTGCTCGCCGACGCGTGCGAGATCACGTCCCTGGACGAGGCGGCGCTGCAGCGCTGCAACGTCGTCATCGCCGCGACGGGCGACGACAAGGTCAACCTGGTCGTCTCCCTGCTGGCCAAGACGGAGTACGGCGTTCCGCGCGTCGTCGCCCGGGTGAACAACCCGAAGAACGAGTGGCTGTTCAACGAGTCCTGGGGCGTGGACGTCGCCGTCTCCACACCGCGGCTGATGTCGGCCCTGGTCGAGGAGGCGGTGAGCGTCGGCGATCTGGTCCGGCTGCTGCGCTTCAGCCACGGCGACGCCAACCTGGTGGAGCTGACGCTGCCGGAGGAGTCGGCCCTGGCCGGCATCCAGGTCGGTGACGTGGAGTGGCCCGAGGACACCTCGCTGGTCACGATCATCCGCGGCACCCGGGTGCTGACGCCGTCCCGGGAGGACTCGCTGGAGGCCGGCGACGAGCTGCTGTTCGTGGCGGCGCAGGCCCGCGAGGAGCAGTTGGAGGACCTGCTGTCGGCGCGGCGGAGCGACGCCGCGCGCTGAGCCGCGACAGGAGCCGTGTACGACGGTGGGGGCGCCCGGGATTCCCGGGCGCCCCCACCGTCGTACGGTGTCAGCCCTTGCGGTGCCTGCCGCTCTGCGCGGAGTCGACGGCCTCGCCGCCGAGGGCCGCCTGACGGTCGGCCTTGTCCCGCTCGCGCTGCTCCTTCTCGGCCTTCTCGGCCTGCTCCGCCGCCTCCATCTCCGCGAACACGTCGATGGGGGCCGGTGCCTTTGCCAGGAACACCCAGGTCAGCCAGACGGCGAGCAGGAACGGCGGGATCTTCAGGGTGACCAGGACCCAGCCGAGCTGCTCGGTGTCGGCCCACCAGTACAGCGGGAAGAGGATCGCGCTCTTGCCGAGCAGGATCAGGCCCCAGGCGTAGCTGGCCTTGGTGTACGCCTTCTTGCGGCCCGGGTTGCGGGTGCGCCAGGAGAGGTTCTCCTTGAACACCGGGCCGAGGATCAGACCGATCAGCGGGACGCCCGCGAGCGCCGTGACGATGTACGCCAGCGCCAGGCCCAGGGTGTAGAGCATGCCCGGCAGATAGAAGTTCTTGGCGTTGTCGGTCATCATCGCGAAGACCACGCCGAAGGCCACGCCGAAGACGCCGCTGAAGGCGTGCTTGACGGTGTCCTTCATCACCAGGCGGACCACGACCAGCACCAGCGACACGGCGAGCGCCGCGATCGCCGACATGTGCAGGTCGTTGTTGAGGGTGAAGATGGTGACGAAGAGCAGGCCCGGCAGCACCGTCTCGACCATGCCGCGCACGCCGCCGAACGCTTCGAACAGCGCGGCCTCCGTCACCGCCCGGGCGTCGTCCGCTTCCGTCTCTTCGGTCGGCTTGTCGAGCGACGTCACCGGCTACTCCCGTCCGAGGGGTCTCAGTTCGTATTTCGGGTTGAAGAGCACCCGGCGGCCCCGGCTCATGGAGATCCGGCCCGATGCGATGAGCTTGCGCCCCGGCTCTATGCCCACGATGGAGCGTCTGCCCAGCCACACCACGTCCAGGGCGGCGGAACCGTCGAACAGCTCGGCCTCCAGGGCCGGGACGCCCGCACGCGGACGCAGGGTGACCGTGCGCAAGGTACCAGTAACCGACACGATCTGCCGGTCCTGGCAGTCGCAGATGCGGGTGCAGCCGGCGGTTTCGGCGTCCTCGCGCAGTTCCTCCGACTCCAGGTCCTCCTGCGAGGAGGAGAGCCGGTCGAACATGCGCCGGAACCGGCCCACCGGCTTGTCGGAACGCGGAGCAGCACTCATATCTGAAGCGTACCGGGGCGGGCCGACAGCCAGGCACCCTCTCGGGGCCGGTATCGCGAGGCTCACGTTCCGCTCGCCCCACCGCCCCGCCGCCCCCTCGCGGTCACTTCTCGAAGCGGTACCCCATGCCCGGCTCGGTGATGAAGTGCCGCGGGTGCGCCGGGTCGGCCTCCAGCTTGCGGCGCAGCTGCGCCATGTAGACCCGCAGGTAGTTCGTCTCCGTCCCGTACGAGGGCCCCCACACCTCCTGCAACAGCTGCTTCTGGCTGACCAGGCGTCCGGTGTTGCGCACCAGCACCTCCAGCAGGTGCCATTCGGTGGGGGTGAGCCGGACGTCCTTGCCGTTCCGGTTCACCTTCTTTGCGGCCAGGTCGACGGTGAACTCGGCGGTGTCGACGATCACGTCGTCATCGCCTCCCGGGACGGGCTCGGCGCGGCGGACGGCGGCGCGCAGCCGGGCCAGGAGTTCGTCCATGCCGAACGGCTTGGTGACGTAGTCGTCGGCGCCGGCGTCGAGTGCCTCGACCTTCTCGTCGGAGGAGTGCCGGGCGGACAGCACCAGGATCGGTACCCGGGTCCAACCGCGCAGCCCTCCGATCACCTCGACGCCGTCCATGTCGGGCAGGCCCAGGTCCAGCACGATCACGTCGGGGTGGCGGGCGGCGGCGAGCTGGAGGGCGGTGGCGCCGTCGTGGGCGGCGTCGACCTCGTAGTGCCGGGCCTTGAGGTTGATCACGAGGGCACGCACGATCTGCGGTTCGTCGTCGATCACGAGCACCCGGGTCATCGGGCGGCCTGCCTTTCTGCCGGCGCGCTGTCCGCTGTCGCGCCGTCCGCTGTCGCGTTCACTGCCGTGTCGGAGGGGAGAGCACCCGCGGGCGGGCCCGCCGCGCGGAGGGTGAGCACCATGGTCAGGCCCCCGCCGGGAGTGTCCTCGGCGTTCAGGGTGCCATCCATCGCCTCGGTGAAGCCCCGGGCCACGGCCAGGCCGAGTCCCACGCCGGCGCCGCGCGGGGCGTCGCCGTACCGCTGGAAGGGCTCGAAGATGCGTTCCTTGGCCTCGTCCGGCACGCCCGGCCCCCGGTCGACGACCCGCACCTCGACGCGGTCCGCGAGGGCGCTGGCGGCGACCAGGACGGTCCGGCCGTCGGGGCTGTACTTGACGGCGTTCTCCACCAGGTTGGCCATCGACCGCTCCAGGAGCCCGGCGTCGACGGCGACCATGGGCAGCGTCTCGGGGATGTCCAGCTCGACGCTGCCCTCGGGCACCCCGCCGAGCGCCATCGGCACCACCTCGTCGACGTCGATCTCCCGGATCAGCGGCGTGACCGTGCCGGTCTGCAGGCGGGACATGTCGAGCAGGTTGCCCACGAGGTGATCGAGGCGGTCGGCGCCCTCCTCGATGCCCTCCAGCAGTTCCGCCTGGTCCTCCTCGGACCACGCCACGTCGTCGGACCTCAGGCTGGTGACCGCCGCCTTGATCCCGGCCAGCGGGGTGCGCAGGTCGTGGCTGACGGCGGCCAGCAGCGCCGTGCGGATGCGGTTGCCCTCGGCCAGCGAGCGGGCCCGGTCCGCCTCCTCGCGCAGGCGCCGCCGGTCCAGCACGACGGCGGCCTGGGCGGCGAAGGCGGCCAGCACCCGGCGGTCCTCGGCGGGCAGGACGCGGCCGGTCAGCGCGAGGGCCATGTGGTCGCCGACCGGCATGTCCACGTCCGCGTCCTCGGGGCGGTCCACGGGCGGGCCCGACCCGGCCCGGCCGGCGCAGGTCCAGGGCGCCACGTCGCTCTCCCGTTCCAGCAGGGCGGCCGACTCCATGCCGAAGGTCTCGCGGACCCGTTCCAGGAGGGCCTCCAGGCTGTTCTCGCCGCGCAGGACGTGGCCCGCGAGGAAGGAGAGGATCTCCGACTCGGCCCGCAGCCGGGCGGCCTGGTGGGTGCGCCGGGCCGCGACGTCGACGACCGAGGCCACGGAGAGCGCGACGCCCACGAATATGGCGAGCGCGAGGATGTTCTTCGGGTCGGCGATGGTGATCCGGTTGACGGGGGGCGTGAAGAACCAGTTCAGGAGCACGGACCCGACCGCGGCCGAGGCGAGCGCCGGGTACAGCCCGCCGAGCAGGGCCGCGGCGACGGTCAGCGCCAGGTAGAGCAGGACGTCGTTGGCGAGCCCGAGGTGGACGGTGTTCAGCAGCAGCGTCAGCAGCACCGGACCGCCGAGGCCCGCGATCCAGCCCCAGGCGATCCGGGAGCGGCCGAGCCGGGCGCCCCTGGCCACCGGCAGCCCGCGGCCCTTGGCGACCTCTTCGTGGGTGACGATGTGGACGTCCAGGTCGGGTCCGGACTCGCGGGCGACGGTGGCGCCGACGCCGGGGCCGAAGACGTACTGCCACGTCTTGCGGCGCGAGGAGCCGAGGACGATCTGGGTGGCGTTGACGCCGCGCGCGAAGTCGAGCAGGGCGGCCGGTATGTCGTCGCCGAGCACGTGGTGGAAGGTGCCGCCGAGGTCCTCCACCAGGGTGCGCTGCACCGCCAGCTCCTTCGGGGAGGCGGAGGTCAGCCCGTCGCTGCGGGCTGTGTACACGGCCAGCACCTCGCCGCCGGCGCCCTTCTCGGCGAGGCGCGCGGCCCGCCGTATCAGCGTGCGGCCCTCGGGGCCGCCGGTCAGGCCGACCACGATGCGCTCGCGCGAGCCCCAGATCTTCGACACCCGGTGCTCGCTGCGGTACTGCTGGAGGTACTCGTCGACCCGGTCCGCCACCCACAGCAGCGCGAGTTCGCGCAGGGCGGTGAGGTTGCCGGGGCGGAAGTAGTTGGACAGGGCCGCGTCGACCTTGTCCGACTGGTAGATGTTGCCGTGGGCCATGCGCCGGCGCAGCGCCTGCGGCGACATGTCCACGAGTTCGATCTGGTCCGCGCGCCGCACCACCTCGTCCGGCACGGTCTCCTGCTGCCGTACGCCCGTGATCGACTCGACGACGTCGCCGAGCGACTCCAGGTGCTGGATGTTGACGGTGGAGATCACGTCGATCCCGGCGGCGAGCAGCTCCTCCACGTCCTGCCACCGCTTGGCGTTGCGGGCGCCGGGCACGTTGGTGTGGGCCAGTTCGTCCACCAGGGCCACCCGGGGGGCCCGGGCCAGTACGGCGTCCAGGTCGAGTTCGGTGAAGACCGCGCCGCGGTGCCTCAGCTCCCGGCGCGGCACCTGCTCAAGGCCGTGCAGCAGGGTCTCGGTGCGCGACCTGCCGTGGTGCTCCACGAAGGCGACGACGCAGTCGGTGCCGCGCTCCAGGCGGCGGTGCGCCTCGGACAGCATCGCGTACGTCTTGCCGACGCCCGGTGCCGCGCCGAGGTAGATCCGTAGCTTGCCGCGTCCCATGGCCTCATTGTCTTCCGGTCGGCGCCGAGTGCGCAGCGTCGACCTTACGGCGAGCAATCCCGACAATTCAGGGCGGGATCCGGGACGGGGGCCGTCTTTGACACAACTCTGACGCCCACGGTGTCAGTCCTCGACGATCTCCCCGTCCCGCAGTTCCAGCACCCGGTCGGCGAGGTCCAGCAGCGTGGCGTCGTGGGTGGCGACGAGGGCGGTGACCCGCTCGCTGCGCACGACGGCGCGCAGCAGTTCCATCACGGCGTGCCCGGTCTCCGCGTCCAGCTGGCCGGTGGGCTCGTCGGCGACGAGCAGGGCCGGGCCGTTGGCGAGGGCGCGGGCGATGGCGACCCGCTGCTGCTGCCCGCCGGACAGCTCGCCGGGCCGCTGGGCGGCGTGGTCGGCGAGGCCGACCAGGGAGAGCAGCAGCTCGACGCGCTCCTCGCGGGCGCGCGGCGCGACCCGGCGCAGCCGCAGCGGCACGCCCACGTTCTCGGCGGCCGTGAGGATCGGGATGAGTCCGAAGGACTGGAAGACGAAGCCGACGCGGTCCCGGCGCAGGGCGAGCAGCCCGTCCTCGTCCAGCCGCGCCAGGTCACGGCCGTCGACCTCGACCCGCCCGGCGTCGGGCACGTCGAGGCCGCCGACGATGTTGAGCAGCGTGGTCTTCCCGGACCCGGACCGCCCCTTGAGGGCGACCAGCTCCCCGCGCGGCACCTCGAGACGGACGCCCCGCAGGGCGTGCACGGCGGCCGTGCCCCGCCCGTACGTCTTGCGTACGCCCTCGACGCGCACCATGGTCTCGGTGCCCACCTGGCCCATGCGCCCTCCCCCACCGGAAACCGGGCGCCAGTATGGCGAGGGACACGGGGAGGTTCAATGCTCCGGGCGTCCCGCGCGGGAACGGGCGGGCGGTACGGCGAAGGGCCGCGCCCCTCGGGGCACGGCCCTTCCGCAGACGTACGGAGACGACGCCCCGTACGGAAACTCGGTACGGAAACTCGCTTACCGGACCTCGGTGATCTCCGGTCCGCGCTGGAGCTGGCCCATGCCGCCGGAGAAGCGGGAGCCCTCCTCCTGCTGGACGCCCTCGGGGACCATCTGCGCGTCGTTCGGCAGCTTGAGGACGATGGGGTCGCGGGGGGCCATGGGGCCGTCGCCGCGGACCACGACCGTGTCCCGGAAGATCTGCTCCAGCAGACCGGCGGCCTGCGGCTGCACCGCGCCCTGGCCGGAGATCACGCCGCGCAGGAACCAGCGGGGGCCGTCCACGCCGACGAACCGCACGACCTGGAAGCCGCTCGTGCCGTCCGGCAGCTGCACCGGGACCTGCGCCCGCAGCTCCCAGCCCAGCGGGCCCTCGACCTCTTCGATGATGCCACCCTGCTGGGTGATGCCGGAGCCGATCTCCTCGCGCACCTCGCCCCAGATGCCCTCGCGCTTGGGAGCGGCGAAGCCCTGGAGCTGGATGGCGCTGTCGCGCAGCACGACGGTCGCGGCGACGATCGCGTCGCCCGCGACCTCCACCCGCAGTTCCATGCCGTCGACTCCGGGGATGAACAGCCCGCCCAGGTCCACCCGGCCCTCGCCCGGGTCGCGGACCTCGCTGCTGTCCCAGGGCCCGTCGGGCCGCGGTTCGGGCTCGAGCCGTACGCGCTCGCGCTCTTCGTCCGCCTCGGTGTCGACGCTGTCGACGACCTGCTCGGCCTCGCCGGCCGCGTCCTCGGCGGCATCCCTCTTCTTGCGACGTCCGAACACGTCACTGTCCTTCCCGGTCGGATACGACCGAAGCGTATCGATTCCCACCCGTCGGGCCGCCTTCGGCGACCTGACCGCTTGTGCCGCTTGCACGGTCCGTCTCGGCGTGGCCGCCGGTGGACCCGAAGCCCCCTCCGGCCCGCGCCGAGTCGGGAAGCTCCGCGACCTGGCGGAAGCGGACCTTCTCGACTTGCTGGACGACCAGTTGGGCAATCCGGTCGAAGCGCTCGAACCGCACCGTCTCGCGCGGGTCGAGGTTCACCACGATCACCTTGATCTCCCCACGGTACCCGGCATCAATCGTCCCCGGGGCATTCACGAGGGCGACACCGCAGCGGGCCGCGAGACCGGAACGGGGGTGCACGAAGGCCGCGTACCCCTCGGGGAGGGCCACAGACACACCCGTGGGCAGTACGGCGCGTTCACCGGGCGCGAGCGCGCAGTCGACGGTGGTGCGCAGATCGGCTCCCGCGTCGCCGGGCTGCGCGTACGTCGGAAGCGGTACGTCCGGGTCGACGCGGCGGATCAGGACGTCGAGTTCGGGCCTGGGGTCGGGGCTCACGGGTTCACCTCGAAGGCGCGGGCCCGGCGGAGCTGGTCGGGGTCGTCCATGGCGGCGCGGATCTCCTCCTCGCGGCCGTGGTCGACGAAGTGGTCGATCTTGACCTCGATGAACAGCGCGTCGGCGCGGACGGCCACGGGTCCGTCGGGGCCGCCGATCCGTCCGGTGGCGGTGGAGTAGATCTTCCGGCCGGCGACCGCGGTCACCTCGGCCTCCAGGTGGAGCGTGGTGTCGACGGGCACCGGCCGCAGGAAGTCGGTCTCCAGGCGTCCGGTGACCGCGATCGTGCGCAGCAGCCAGTTCAGCGAGCCGAGGGTCTCGTCCAGGGCGGTGGCCAGTACGCCGCCGTGCGCCAGGCCGGGGGCGCCCTGGTGGGCGGGTCGAACGGTGAACTCGGCGGTGATCGACACGCCTTCACCGGCCCGCGCCTGGAGGTGCAGCCCGTGGCGCTGGTCGTCGCCGCAGCCGAAACACTGGCCGTAGTGCGCGCCCAACAGCTCGCCGGGGGCGGGCGCGTCGGGGTGCCGTACGGGCTTCGCGGCGTCGGCGGGGGGCTGGAGACCTGGGGAAGTACCACTCACAGGCGCAGACCTTACCCGCGCGTCGGCCGAACGCCGATACCGTGCCAAGCTTGGTCCATGCAGCTCTCCACGGCCCCGTACGAAGAACGCCTCACCGCGCCCCGCTCCTGGTGGCTGATCTCCTTGCTGGTGGGGCTCTCGTTCGCCCTGATCCTGCTGCCCTTCGGCACGCTGCCGATGCTGGGCGGCCTGGCCGGCGGGACGGCGGTCGCGGCGGTGGCGGCCAGTTCGTACGGCGCGGTCCGCATCCGCGTCGTGGGGGACTCGCTGATCGCGGGCGAGGCGAAGGTGCCGGTGTCGGCCCTGGGCGAGGCGGAGATCCTCGATCCGGAGGAGGCCCGCGCCTGGCGCACGTACAAGGCCGACACCCGCGCCTTCCTGCTGCTGCGCGCCTACATCCCGAGGGCCGTGCGCGTGGAGGTCACCGACCCGCGGGACCCGACCCCGTACCTGTACCTGTCGACCCGGGAGCCGGAGCGGCTGGTCGAGGCGCTGGAGGCGGCGAAGGCGAAGGCGTAGGGCCCGCGCGGGCGGGTGTCAGTGGCCGCCGTCCCCGTCGGGGCGGTGGCCGAATCCCTTGGGGCCCAGCTCCTTGGTGAGGACGCCCATGTCCAGCGCGTCCCGCGGCCCCTCCAGCGCCGGAAGCTCGTCGAGGGCACTCCAGGGCACCTGTCTCCTGCGCAGGTCCGTCCGGATCCTCTCGGCGAGCTTTCTGGTGTCGCGGCGGTTCATGACCGCGCCCACGGCCGCGCCCACCATGAACGGCATCAGGTTCGGCAGGTTGCGCACCATGCGCTTCATGATCTGCTGGCGCAGCTGGCGCTTCATGTGGCTGTTCATCGCCGAGCCGAGGCTGGCCGGCTTGGACACCTCGACGCCGCGCTCCTCCGACCAGGAGTTCAGGTACGCGGTGCTGCGCTGCGCGAGGCCGCCGGGCGGGCGTACGCCGTACACCTCGTGGAGTTCGGCGATCAGCTTGAGTTCGATCGCGGCGACGCCCGTGACCTCGGCGGCCAGTTCGGCGGGCATCGCGGGCGGTGCGGGCATCATCGCGGCCGCGCCGATTCCGGCGCCGACGGTCGCGGTGCCCTTGGCGGCGCCTGCCACCAGCCGGTCGGCGAGCTCCTCGGGGCCCAGGCCCGGGAACTGCCTGCGGAGCGTCGCCAGGTCGCGTACGGGCACCCGCGGCGCCAGTTCGATGATCCGGTCGGCGAGGTGCGCGAGGGCGGCCCTGGCGCGCTGTCCGCCGTTGCGGACGCCCTGCTCGGCCTTGTGCCGGAACGCCGCTGCCCTGCGCCGGGCAGCGGGCGCCGGCGTCTCCGCGGTCGCCGGGAGGTCACCCCGGTCGGCCACTGGTTCGAGCGAGGCCGTCCCCGGATCGGTCGGGCCCCGCTCGTCGTCACGCGCGCTGTACGGACCGCCGGACGGTCCTTGGTCCGCTCCCCGCCTGGGGAAGCGGCGCTTCCAGGGAGGGGTCGAGCCAGTCACGGCCGACCCCGCCTCAGTCGCAGTCGCGGCAGATGGGCTGGCCGTTCTTCTCCCGGGCCAGCTGGCTGCGGTGGTGCACCAGGAAGCAGCTCATGCAGGTGAACTCGTCCTGCTGCTTCGGAAGTACACGGACGGCCAGCTCCTCGTTGGAGAGGTCGGCGCCGGGAAGTTCGAGGCCTTCCGCGGCCTCGAACTCGTCGACGTCGACGGCCGAGGCGGACTTGTCGTTCCGCCTGGCCTTCAGCTCTTCGAGACTGTCCGAGTCGACGTCGTCGTCGGTCTTGCGTGGAGTGTCGTAATCGGTTGCCATGGTCGCTCTCCCCCTCTGGGTGTCTGCGGTGTCTCCAGCGCACGTAACGCGTGAGAGGCCGGACTTGTGCCCGACCTGAGGCGGAGATTTTGCCTCACATCAAGGTCTGTTACTCAATCGACACCCAACCGGACTCCTCATGAGTGATCGGCTTGGATGGCGATGGGGACCGTACACGGTCCTAATACCGCACTTCAAAGGCGCCTCATCGTGTACTTCCCGTGATCAAGACCCCTGAAAACCGGGATTTTCCCGGCTTTCCGACAGGGTGCATGATCACGGAGAGTGGATGGCGAGAAAGCCTCCGCTGTGATCGATCACACAGGCGACTCCAGGGCCGGTGGCCTGGAAATTCCGCTCAAAGCGAACATCCTCGGCTCCCGGTGAGATGTCGGGGTCATGATCTCAGACGGGCAGCGTGACACGCATCACGAGCCCCCCGCCCTCGCGCGGCTGCGCGTAGATGTGGCCGCCGTGCGCCCGCGCCACCGAGCGCGCGATGGACAGGCCGAGGCCGACGCCCTTGTCGCTGCCCGTGCGCTCGGTACGCAACCGTCTGAACGGCTCGAAGAGGTTGTCGATCTCATACGCCGGGACGACCGGGCCCGTGTTGGTGACCACCAGGACCGCCTGGCCGCCCTCCACGGCGGTGGTGACCTCGACCCAGCCCTGCTCGGCCACGTTGTAGCGCACGGCGTTCTGCACCAGGTTCAGGGCGATCCGCTCCAGCAGGACGCCGTTGCCCTGGACCACCGCGGCCTCGCGGGCGCCGCGGATCTCCACGCCCTTGCTCTCCGCCTCGCCGTGCACCTGGTCGATGGCCTGGCCGGCCACCTCGGCGAGGTCCACCGGCTTGCGCTCGACGATCTGGTTGTCGCTGCGGGCGAGCAGCAGCAGGCCCTCGACGAGCTGTTCGCTGCGTTCGTTGGTGGCCAGCAGGGTCTTGCCGAGCTGCTGCAGCTCCACCGGGGCGTTCGGATCGGACAGGTGCACCTCCAGGAGCGTGCGGTTGATCGCCAGGGGCGTGCGCAGCTCGTGGGAGGCGTTGCCGACGAAGCGCTGCTGGGCGGTGAAGGCCCGTTGCAACCGCTCCAGCATGTCGTCGAAGGTGTCCGCCAGCTCCTTCAGCTCGTCGTCCGGGCCGTCCAGCTCGATCCGGCGCGAGAGGTCGGAGCCCGCCACCGCGCGGGCGGTGCGGGTGATCCGGCCCAGCGGCGACAGGACGCGTCCGGCCATGGCGTAGCCGAAGGCGAAGGCGATCACGGCGAGGCCGAGCAGGGCCAGCAGCGAGCGGCTGAGCAGGTTGTCCAGGGCGACCTTGCGCTGGTGGTCCATGCAGTCGCTGATGGCGGCGTTGAAGTCGGCCAGCGACAGGTTGCCGTTGTCGACCACCGGGCAGTCGCTGCTGGAGACCTTGAGGTCGGCGAAGTCGACGATCTTGTACAGCGGTTCGTTGCCGGTGCGCACCGCCTGGGCGGCGAGCAGGTAGATGATCGACAGCAGCAGGATGCCGGCGATCAGGAACATGCCGCCGTACAGCAGCGTGAGCCTTATCCGGATGGTGGGACGCAGCCACGGCATCGGGGTGACCGACCGGGGGTCCCAGGTGGGTTTCGGGGGCGCCCCGGGGGGCGCGGGTGTCGTCGCCACGGTCGATCAGATCCGGTAGCCGGAGCCGGGGACGGTGACGATGACGGGGGGCTCGCCCAGCTTGCGGCGCAGGGTCATGACGGTGACGCGCACGACGTTGGTGAACGGGTCGGTGTTCTCGTCCCAGGCCTTCTCCAGCAGCTGCTCGGCGGAGACCACGGCGCCCTCGCTGCGCATCAGCACTTCCAGCACGGCGAACTCCTTGGGCGCGAGCTGCACCTCCTTGCCGTCGCGGAAGACCTCGCGGCGGTTGGGGTCGAGCTTGATCCCGGCGCGCTCCAGGACGGGCGGCAGCGGCACGCTGGTACGCCGGCCCAGGGCGCGTACGCGCGCGATCAGCTCGCTGAACGCGAAGGGCTTGGGCAGGTAGTCGTCGGCGCCGATCTCCAGGCCCTCGACGCGGTCGCTGACGTCGCCGGACGCCGTGAGCATCAGCACGCGCGTGGGCATGCCCAGCTCGACGATCCTGCGGCACACGTCGTCGCCGTGCACGAGCGGGAGGTCGCGGTCGAGGACGACCACGTCGTAGTCGTTGACGCCGATGCGCTCCAGGGCGGCCGCACCGTCGTACACGACGTCGACGGCCATGGCCTCCCGGCGCAGTCCGGTGGCCACCGCATCGGCGAGCAGCTGCTCGTCCTCGACGACGAGTACGCGCACGTCGCTTGTCCTTCCTGTGTCCACCCGCGTAGCGCTTTCAAGGCGCACGAGGGCGGGGGGCTGCCGGGTGTGTTGCCTCCATCCTGCCCTTTTCGGCCATAAGTCGGCTGTAAGACGGGTGCGGGGCCCGGAGGAAGACCGGCGCGGAAACGGGAATGCGGGATTTTCTCGCGTGGTTGAGGTTTCCGCGTGAGGGAGCGAGGGGAGGACGGCCTTACACCCCGCGATCACGCTCTGCCTGTACCGCGCTACCACGCGGTACGCCGCGGTCCGCTTCCGCAGAGCGGGCGTGGGTGTCCGGCACCGCCGCCGCCCGGCAGGGCAGCGCCGGGCACTCCACCGGAGCCGTGATCGTCCCTTCACCACCGGCACACCCCCGTGCCACCGACCCACGACCCAGGACGAGGGGGCGCAGCATGGACGCTTTCACCGCAGGACTTCTGCAGCGCATAAAGACGACCGAGTCCGACCTGTCCCGCGCCCGTGACGAGGGGGACGAGTTCCTCGTCGAGGTGGAACTGGGAGAGCTCGACGATCTGCGCCGTCTGGCCGCCGAACACGGTGTGGAGGTCGGCGCGACCAGCGTCTGAACCAACCCGTGCACGACCGGGCCCCGGCGGGATCCAGCGCCGGGGCCTCGCCGTGCGCGCCGCCGTCCGGCGAGCGGTCGGGCCCCGGGGTGTGAGTCCCCGGGGGCTGACCGGCATCGGCCGGCGAACGCCGGGGTTACGCGCCGAAGTCCGTCAGGAGCCGCTGGAGGGGCTCGAAGACTCCTGGGGTGGCGGCGATCGTCAGGTCGCCGGAGGGGCGCTCCCCGGGGCGGCCACCGGTCACCGCGCCCGCCTCCCGGGCGATCAGGTCCCCCGCCGCGAGGTCCCAGGGGTGCAGACCCCGCTCGAAGTAGCCGTCGAGGCGTCCCGCGGCCACGTCGCACAGGTCGATCGCGGCCGACCCCCCGCGCCGGATGTCGCGCACCAGCGGGATCAGCCGCCGCGCGATCTCGGCCTGCTCGGCGCGGACGTCCGCGACGTAGTTGAAGCCGGTCGACACCAGGGCCTGGTCCAGCGGGGCCGGGGCGCGGCAGGCGAGCCGGCGTTCGCCGTCCCAGGCGCCCGTCGCCCAGGCTCCGCCGCCGAGCACCGCGTGGTACGACTCGCCCCGCATCGGAGCGACGACCACGCCGGCCACCCGCTCGCCGTCCTGCTCGGCGGCGACGGAGACCGCCCAGGTGGGCAGCCCGTACAGGTAGTTGACCGTGCCGTCGAGCGGGTCGATGACCCAGCGGATCCCGCTGGAGCCCTCGGTGGCGGCACCCTCCTCGCCGAGGAAGCCGTCGTCCGGCCGGCGGTCGGCGATCAGGCCGGTGATCAGCTTCTCCGCCGCGATGTCCATCTCGGTGACCACGTCGATCGGGCTGGACTTGGTGGCGGCGACCGCCAGGTCGGCCGGGCGGCCGTCCCGCAGCAGCTCGCCCGCGCGGTGGGCGGCCTCCTGGGCGATCTTCAGCAGCTCGGCGTGGAGCGGGTCGGGCGTCACGTCGGTCACGGGGCTCCTCACGCGTAGGGGCTGTCGGCGCCCGCGGCGGCGGGCCGGGGGGCACGGGCGGGGCAGCAGCCGACCGGGCACAGGTTGTGGCTCGCGCCGAGCGCGCCGAGGGCGCAGGGAGCCACCTCCTGGCCGCGCTCGTCGGCGGCCCGCTCCAGGACGAGGTCGCGGACCGCGGCGGCGAACCGCGGGTCGGCGCCGACGGTGGCCGAACGGCGCACCGGCAGACCCAGCTCCTCCGCCTTGGCGGTGGCCTCCGTGTCGAGGTCGTACAGGACCTCCATGTGGTCGGAGACGAAGCCGATGGGGGCCATCACGACGGCGGGGGCACCGGCCGCGCGACGCTCCTCCAGGTGGTCGCAGATGTCGGGCTCAAGCCACGGGATGTGCGGGGCGCCGGACCGCGACTGGTAGACGAGCTGCCAGGGGTGGTCGACGCCGGTGCGCTCGCGGACGGCGTCGGCGATCAGCTTCGCCACGTCCAGGTGCTGGCGGACGTACGCCCCGCCGTCCCCGTGGTCCTCGACCGGGCCGGAGGTGTCGGCGGCGGAGGTGGGGATCGAGTGGGTCGAGAAGGCGATGTGCGCGCCGTCCCGGACCTCCTCGGGCAGCTCGGCGAGGGACCGGACGACCCCGTCGACCATGGGCTCGACGAAGCCCGGGTGGTTGAAGTAGTGCCGGAGCTTGTCGATCCTCGGCGGCTCGAGCCCCTCGGCCTGAAGGGCGGCGAGCGCGTCGGCGAGATTCTCGCGGTACTGGCGGCAGCCCGAGTACGAGGCGTAGGCGCTGGTGGCGAGGACGAGGACGCGGCGGCGTCCGTCGCGGACCATCTCCCGCAGGGTGTCCGTCAGGTACGGCGCCCAGTTGCGGTTGCCCCAGTAGACCGGCAGGTCCAGGCCGTGCTCGCCGAAGTCCTCGCGCAGGGCGTCGAGCAGGGCGCGGTTCTGGTCGTTGATGGGGCTGACCCCGCCGAAGAGGAAGTAGTGCTGTCCGACTTCCTTGAGGCGTTCCTTGGGGATGCCGCGCCCGCGTGTCACGTTCTCCAGGAACGGGACCACGTCGTCCGGGCCCTCCGGGCCGCCGAACGAGAGCAGGAGCAGGGCGTCGTAGGGGCTGGCATCGAGCACGTCTGGCATGTGTCGATCCTGCCACCCGCCACTGACAGCCGACCAACGGTGGGGCCCACGGTGCGTTTCACCGGCTCCGACGGGGTGTTTTCGCACGCATACACGAGTAATCTGTATCGACTGCGTTCGGACCTTACCGAGCACTCCACTGAGCCGTTCCCGGAGACCTCGTTGCCCAGCCCCTACCGCGCCCTGTTCGCCGCCCCCGGCACCAAGAGCTTCTCCGCCGCCGGCTTCCTCGGCCGGATGCCGCTGTCGATGATGGGCATCGGCGTCGTGACGATGATCTCGCAGCTCACCGGCCGGTACGGGCTGGCCGGCGCCCTGTCGGCCACCATCGCGCTCGCCGCCGCCCTGGCCGGTCCGCAGGTCTCCCGCCTGGTCGACCGGTACGGCCAGCGGCGGGTGCTGCGCCCGGCGACCCTGGTGTCGCTGACCGCGGCGGCCGTGCTGCTGCCGGCCGCGCACTACGGGTGGCCGGACTGGGTGCTGTTCGTGGCCTGCGTCGGCATCGGCTGCGTGCCGAGCCTCGGCGCGATGGTCCGCGCCCGCTGGGCGGCCCTGTACCGGGGCACCCCGCAGCTGCACACCGCGTACTCCTTCGAGTCCGTGGTGGACGAGATCTGCTTCATCTTCGGGCCGATCATCTCCATCGGCCTGTCCACGGCGTGGTTCCCGGAGGCCGGGCCGCTGCTGGCCGCCTGCTTCCTGGCGGCGGGCGTCTTCTGGCTGACCTCGCAGCGCGCCACCGAGCCCGAGCCGCACCCGCGCGAGCAGAAGGGCGGCGGCTCGGCGCTGCGCTCCCGGGGCCTGCAGGTCCTGGTCGTCACGTTCGCGGCGACGGGCACGATCTTCGGGGCCGTGGACGTGGTCACCGTGGCCTTCGCCGAGGAGGAGGGGCACAAGGCCGCCGCCAGCCTCGTCCTCGCCCTGTACGCGGCGGGGTCCTGCACCGCGGCCATGGTCTTCGGGCTGCTGCGCTTCGCCGGTCCGCCCGAGCGGCGCTGGCTGCTGGGCGTCTGTGCGATGGCCGTGAGTATGATCCCCCTCCTACTGGTCGGAAACCTGCTCTCTCTGGCCGTGGCGCTGTTCGTTGCGGGTCTGTCCATCGCTCCCACGATGATCACGACGATGTCCCTCATCGACCAGCACGTACCACGCACGCAGCTCACCGAGGGCATGACCTGGGTGAGCACCGGCCTCGCGGTCGGGGTCGCGCTCGGCTCCTCCGCGGGCGGCTGGGTGATCGACGCCTCCGGGGCGCGTGCCGGGTACGGGGTTCCGGCGGTCGCCGGGGCCGTCGCGGTCGTGGTCGGTTTCCTCGGGTACCGCCGGCTCAAGCGGCCGGATCCGCGTCGGGGAGGGACCGTTGAGCAGCACACGCACGACGAGCGGGAAGACGAGCGGGAAGAACGGCACATGGCGTAACTGGGGCGGCAACGTCTCCGCGCGCCCCGCGCGGGAGGTCGCTCCCGCCTCCGTCGACGAACTGGCCGAGGCCGTCCGCGGGGCGGCCGAGGACGGACTGCGCGTCAAGGCGGTGGGGGCGGGGCACTCCTTCACGTCCATAGCCGCGACGGACGGGGTGCTGATCCGCCCTCACCTGCTGACCGGCATCCGCCACATCGACCGCGACGCCATGACGGTCACGGTGGAGGCCGGCACCCCGCTCAAGAGGCTCAACCTGGCCCTCGCGCGGGAGGGCCTGTCGCTGACGAACATGGGCGACATCATGGAGCAGACCGTCTCCGGGGCCACCAGCACCGGCACCCACGGCACCGGCCGCGACTCGGGCTCCATCGCCGCGCAGATCCGGGGCATGGAACTGGTCACGGCGGACGGTTCGGTGCTGACCTGTTCCGAGCGGGAGAACCCGGACGTGTTCGCCGCGGCCCGGATCGGCCTGGGGGCGCTGGGCGTCGTCACCGCCCTCACCTTCGCCGTGGAGCCCCTCTTCCTGCTCACGGCGCGCGAGGAGCCGATGCCGTTCGACCGGGTCCTGGCCGACTTCGACGAGCTGTGGGCGGAGAACGAGCACTTCGAGTTCTACTGGTTCCCGCACACCGGCAGCACCAACACCAAGCGCAACAACCGCAGCGCCGGACCGGAGCAGCCGGTGGGACGGCTCCAGGGCTGGTTCGAGGACGAGTTCCTGTCCAACGGCGTCTTCCAGGCGGCCAACCTGGTCGGCCGCGCGGTGCCCGCCGCCGTCCCCGCCATCGCGCGGGTCTCCAGCAGGGCGCTCTCCGCGCGGACGTACACGGACACGCCGTACAAGGTCTTCACCTCCCCGCGCCGCGTGCGCTTCGTGGAGATGGAGTACGCCGTCCCGCGCGAGGCCGTGGTCGAGACCCTGCGCGAACTGCGGGCGCTGATCGACCGGTCACGGCTGCGGATCAGCTTCCCGGTCGAGGTGCGCACCGCCCCGGCCGACGACATCACCCTGTCCACGGCGTCCGGCCGCGACAGCGCCTACATCGCCGTCCACATGTTCCGGGGCACGCCCTACCAGGGGTACTTCACCGCCGCCGAGCGCATCTTCACTGCGCACGAGGGGCGGCCGCACTGGGGCAAGATCCACACCCGGGACGCCGAGTACTTCTCCCGGGTGTATCCGCGCTTCGGCGAGTTCACGGCGCTGCGGGACCGTCTTGACCCTGACCGTCTGTTCCGGAACGACTACTTGCGCCGGGTTCTGGGGCCGTAGCCGAGGCGTCGGGGGCCGGGCTCGTGGCGTCGTCGCCGCCGCCCGCGTCACCGGTGGCGTCCGGGGCGGGCGTCGGGCTGGACGCCGTACCGCCGTCCTCGTCCGTGGAGGTACCGCCGTCCGAGGGCGTTCCGTCACCGGCGCCGCTCGGGGTCCCCGACGGGGTGGCGGCCGGGGCGTCCTCGCCGGCGCCGGACTCCCCCGGGTCCACGGGCCCGCCGGACTCCCGGGTGTCCTGGGAGTCCTTTCCGTCCTGGGTGCCGTCGGAGTCGCCCCGGTCCCCGGAGTCCGACGCGGACTTGTCGTGACCGGAGACGGCGCTGCCGACGGTGGTGCTCCGGCCGCCGCTCAGACTCTCGCCCGAGGCCAGCTCGTACGCGGTGATCCCGGCCATGGTGACGCCGAACACGAGGGCCGCCGCGACCACCGGGCGCTTCCAGCCCGTGGTCCGCGCGCGGTAGACGGTGCCCTCGGTGAACTCCCCCGAAGCCGAAGCCGAAGCCGAAGTCCGGGCCGAAGCCGAAGCCGAAGTCTGGGCCCGAGCCGGAGCCGGACCGTGCGGGCCGCCGGCCGGGAGCGGAGCCGTCTCCGTCCGCCCGCCGGTCCGCGCGGACTCGACGGTGCGCTTCACCCGGAGCTGCTCGCCGGTCCGGCTGAAGAAGTGCTGGAGGACCGAACCCCCGCAGGTGGCGACGACACTGATGAGGCCGGCGCCGAGGATGGTGCCGTACACGCCGAAAGAAGAGGCGAGTTTGGCGGCCACCACCGCCGCCAGGGCGCTGCCCGCCACCTGGGGCACGCTCAGGTCGATCCGCCTGGCTCCCGCCTCCGTCCGCACCTCGGCGCCATCCGCGTCATCGGGCTTTTCACGCATCCCCGGACCTAACCTGCCTTTCCCGTACGCGATCGATCAACTGCACGAGAAAGGGACGTGCGGACGAAACCATTAGTTCCGTTTCTGGTGATTGCGTGAAGTACGCCACGTCAAGATCGCGGAAATCGCACCCAGGGTGGCCAAGCGTCACCTCTTGCCAGAAGTTGGACGGCGCGCCCATCCACGCACGTGGCCCGAATGGAGTACTGTTGCGAGCCCTGGGTCCGGTCTCCCGACAGGGGGTTCAGGACCTTGAAGGACCGCCGGGAGGGGGCTAGTTGCACAGGGTGACGGAGTTGGTCACTTAGCGTGGCGAACAGGTAACCGTGCCATAACGGCGATCCAGGGCCCGTGCCCGACACGCCGGGCAACTCGGCAAGGTTGTGGCAGGCTGCACCCGGGCAGGCCACACTCGACAGAGCGGAAGCAGCGACGCACGTGACGTCGGCAGGCACCACCCGGGAGGTCCCCATGCCCGAACTGCGTGTCGTGGCCGTCTCGAATGACGGCACACGGCTGGTGCTGAAGGCTGCGGACAGCACGGAGTACACGCTTCCGATCGATGAGCGGCTCCGGGCCGCCGTACGCGGCGACCGTCCCCGCCTCGGCCAGATCGAGATCGAGGTGGAGAGTCATCTCCGCCCCCGCGACATCCAGGCGCGTATACGTGCCGGCGCGACCGCGGAAGAGGTCGCCCAGATGGCCGGCATCCCCGTCGACCGCGTACGGCGCTTCGAGGGGCCCGTGCTGGCCGAGCGCGCCTTCATGGCGGAGCGGGCCCGCAAGACGCCCGTCCGCCGGCCCGGCGAGAACTCCGGTCCGCCCCTCGGCGAGGCCGTCCAGGAGCGGCTGCTGCTGCGCGGCGCCGACAAGGACACCGTCCAGTGGGACTCCTGGCGCCGCGACGACGGCACGTGGGAAGTACTGCTGGTCTACCTGGTCGCGGGCGAACCGCACTCGGCGAGCTGGACGTACGACCCGCCCCGGCGGCTCGTCCAGGCCGTGGACGCGGAGGCGCGCGCGCTGATCGGCGAGTCCGAGGACCTCGCCGCGGCCGAGCCCAGCTTCCCGTTCGTCCCGCGCATCGCCCGGCTGCCGCGCGACCGGCCGCTGGACCGCACCCTCGACCGGGAGCAGCGCGAGCGGCCGAGCCTGCCTCCGCCGCCCGCCGAACCGGCCGAGGAGACCGCCGCCACCGCCTCCGCCGAGCGCGAGCGGGACTCGCTCACCAGCCTGCTGGAGGCCGTGCCGAGCTTCCGGGGCGACCTGGTGGTGCCCGAGCGCGCCCCGGAAACGGTGGAGGAGCCCGCCGAGGAACCCGAGGTGGAGGAGCCGCCCGCGCCGGCGGCGTCGGCCGGTTCCGCCTACGCCGACGTGCTCATGCCGCGCTCCGTGGGCAGTCACCGCGACCGCCTCACCGGCTCCACCGACCGCCAGGCCGAGGCCGACGGCGTCCGCCCGGGACGCCGGGCGGCGGTGCCGAGCTGGGACGAGATCGTCTTCGGCACGCGCCGGAAGAAGCAGGAGTAGGCAACCGTCCGTCACGGATAGTTCCGGGAGTGAGCCCACCCAGTCGGGTGGGCGCACCCCCGGACTCGTTCATGGGGCCGGCGGAGACCGGTCCGGCAGTGGACGGGACGCGGCCCCGATACGGGACAGACACGTATCCGGGCCGGGCGCCGATCACGGACGACCCTCCGCGCCGGGTTGGGCGCCGTACCAGGACAACCACCCCGCCGGTCATGGCCGCGATCCAGGACAACCACCCCGCCGGGTCGGCCGCCGGGCCCGGGACGGCCACCCCACCGAGCCGGCCGCCGGCCCGGGACGGCCACCCCGGCGGGCCGGCCGCCGTTCCAGGACGGCCACCCCGCCGAGCCGACCGCCGATCCAGGTCGACCGCCTTGCCGCCTACCGCGGGTCCGGGCCCACCGCGACCGGGCGGGACGGGTCCGAGGACCAGTCCGACCACGAACCCACGTACAGCGCGGCCGGGATGCCCGCCACCGCCAGGGCCAGCACCTCGTGGGCGGCCGACACGCCCGAGCCGCAGTACACGCCGACCTCGCCGGCGTCCTCCGTGGCGCCGAGGGCCTGGAAGCGCGCCCTGAGTTCCCCGGCGGGCCGGAAGCGGCCGTCCGCCGCCACGTTGTCCGTCGTCGGGGCGGACACGGCGCCCGGGATGTGGCCGCCGACCGGATCGATCGGCTCGACCTCGCCCCGGTACCGCTCCCCCGCGCGGGCGTCGAGCAACAGCCCGGAGCGGGCCAGCGCCGCCGCGCCGTCGGCGTCCAGCAGACCGGTCCGGGCCGGCTCCGGTACGAAGTCGCCCTCGGCGGGGCGCGGGACGTCCGTCGACAGCGGCCCCTCCCAGGCCGGCAACCCGCCGTCGAGGACCCGCACGTTCGGGTGACCCGTCCAGCGCAGCAGCCACCAGGCGCGGGCCGCCGCCCAGCCCTGTCCGCCGTCGTACACGACGACCGGCCGGTCCGGCGACACACCCGCCCGGCGCATCGCCGCGCCGAACTCCCCCAAGTCGGGTAGCGGATGGCGGCCGCCCTCGCCGGGCGCGGAGGCGAGTTCCCTGTCCAGGTCGACGAAGACGGCACCGGGCAGGTGCCCGGCCGCGTACTCCGCCCGGCCGTCGAAGGGCGCGGCGCCCCCCGCCCTGGCAGCGCTCAGCTGCCAGCGGACGTCGAGCAGGACCGGCGGACGCGCACCCGCCAGATCGTCGGCGAGTTCGGATGCGGAGATGATGGCGTTCATGGCCCCATCCTGGCCTACCGAGTGGCCGCCGGGTCGATGTCGGGCTACTCTGCCCGCCGGACAGTACCGATCACGAGGCGTACCGGATCGGGCACATGCTGTACCGCCCGGGCTGCCCCACGGTGCGCCCGGAGAACGCGGCACCGGCTCCGGTGCCGGCATCGGCGCGGAGGTCCGTCAGAGCGGAACGCGTCAGAGCGGAATCCGTCAGAGCGGAAGCGGACGCACGGCCCGCGCAGGGCCGAGAAGAGAGTGACGATGACCGACGCACGGGGGTCGGCCGGCCGGAACGGCGAGACGAACGCCCGGCACACGCCCGGCACACCCTGCTGGGTGAGTCTGATGGTGCACGGGCCGGCCGCGACCCAGGACTTCTACGGCTCCCTGTTCGGCTGGGAGTTCGAGCCCGGCCCACAGCAACTCGGCCCCTATGCGCGGGCCCTGCTCGACGGGCACGAGGTGGCGGGGATCGGCCGGCTGCCCGCGGACCGCCACCTGCCCCTCGCCTGGACCCCCTACTTCGCCTCGGACGACGTCAACCGGACGGCCGAAACGGTACGCCTGTGCGGTGGCACGGTCGGCGTGGGCCCGCTGGACGCGGGCGACGCCGGCCGCCTGGCCATCGGCTCCGATCCGACCGGCGCCGTCTTCGGCGTCTGGCAGGCGGCGGCCCACCTCGGCACGGCCGTCACGGGCGTGCCCGGCACCCCCGTCTGGAACGAGCTGATGACCTACGAGACGGCGAGCGTCGCCAAGTTCTACGAGACCGTGTTCGGCTTCGAGCTGGTGCCGGAGGTCTCCGCCGACCTCGACCACGTGACCCTGCGCCTCGACGGCCGCCCGGTCGCCGGCGTCCACGGCGTCGGCAGCGCCCTGCCTCGCGACCGGGGGCCGCACTGGGTCACGTACTTCGACGTGGCCGACGCGGACGAGGCCCTGGAGCGCGTCACCGAACTGGGCGGCCATGTCCTCGAACAGCCCCACGGCACGCCCCGCGGCCGGGTGGCGACGGTGGCGGACCCGGAGGGGGCGCGCTTCTCGCTGCTGCAGAGCGGGACGAGTTGAGGCGGCCGGGCGCCATCGGGCAGGGCCGCGATTGTCGTTCGGCGAGCCTGCGGACATCGTCCGCCGGGCCTGCGGACATCGTTCGCCGGGCCTGCGGTCAGGTGACCGGCAGGACGTCCGGGGAGAGTACGGAGGCCTGCGCGGAGACGCTGGTCATCCGGCGCCGGTGGTGGCGCCGGCACAGCACCTCATAACCGACCTCGCCCGCCGACCGGTTGACGTCGCCGACGACCACCTGGGCGCCCTCGACGACCATGACCCCGCCTATCGTCCGGGCATTGTGCGTGGCGCGGGCGCCGCACCAGCACAGGGCCTCGACCTGGAGCACCTCCACGCGGTCGGCGAGTTCGACCAGCCGCTGCGAACCGGGGAAGAGCTTGGAGCGGAAATCGGTGGTGATGCCGAAGGCGTACACGTCGAGGTCGAGGTCGTCGACGACGCGCGCGAGCTGGTCGATCTGCTCCGGCGACAGGAACTGCGCCTCGTCCGCGATCACGTAGTCCACGCGCCCACCCTGCGAGAGGTGGGCGACGACGTAGGCGTACAAATCCTGCCCGTCCTCGACCTCCACGGCGTCGGTGACGAGGCCGAGGCGTGAGGAGAGCTTGCCCTCGCCCGCGCGGTCGTCGCGGGTGAAGATCATGCCGGCCAGGCCGCGCGCCGAGCGGTTGTGCTCGATCTGGAGAGCCAGGGTCGACTTCCCGCAGTCCATCGTTCCGGAGAAGAAGACCAGCTCGGGCATGGCGGGTGGGTACCTTTCGGCGGCGAGGCTGAGTTTCGCGGAGGGGTTCGGGGGTGTCAGGAGCGTACTTCGAGGAGGGGGACGAGCTGCTCGGCAGGGGTCATCGACCCGTGGTTGCCGACCATCGCCGACTCCTTCGGCTCCCGCTCCGAGGCGATGAGCAGGACGTCGTCCCGCGCGGCGGCGACCACGTCGCCGATGCGGTCGTACACCCGGTCGTCGATGCGGGGGCCGAACCAGCCCGCCGCGATCGCCTCGTCCCGGGACGCCACCCAGAACTGCTCGCCGAGCACCTCGCGCCAGCAGGTGAGTACGTCGCTGCGGGCGCCGGGGACGGCGTAGACGTGCCGGGCGCGGCCCTCGCCGCCGAGGAGCGCGACGCCCGCCTTCAGCTCCCAGTCCTCGTCGAAGTCGATGCGGTGGTCCTCGTCGAAGGGCACGTCGACCATGCCGTGGTCGGCGGTGACGTACAGGGCGCTGCGCGGCGGGAGCTGCTCGGCGAGGCGCTGGACCAGCCGGTCCACGTGCATCAGCTGGCCGCGCCAGGTGTCCGAGTCCACGCCGTAGCGGTGGCCGGCGCCGTCGACCTCGGCGTAGTAGGTGTAGACGAGGGCGCGGTCGGCGCCGGCCAGCTGCTCGGCGGCGAGGTCCATCCGGTCCTCGCCGGACAGCCGGCCGTGGAACGTGCCACCGCTCAGCGCGACCTTGGTCAGCGGGGTGTTCGCGAAGGTCGGCGAGGAGACCTGGGCGGCGTGCACCCCCGCCCGGTGGGCGAGTTCGAAGACGGTGGGGTACGGCTGCCAGGCGCCCGGCGCCGTCCACGGCTGCCAGCGGAGCTGGTTCATCAGCGCGCCGGTGCCCGGATCGCGCACCGTGTACCCGGGCAGCCCGTGGGAGCCCGGCGGCAGGCCGGTGCCGACGGATGCGAGGGAGGTCGCGGTGGTCGCCGGGTAGCCGGCGGTGATCGGGCGGCCGGTGCCGCCGCGTGAGCTGCCCAGGAGCGAGGTCATGAAGGGGGCGTCCTCGGGGTGGGCGCGCAACTGCTCCCAGCCGAGGCCGTCGATCAGGAAGACGCAGTTCCGGTCGGCCGGGGTCAGCTCCGTGATGCCCGCGGTCATGCCGGGGACGCCGAGGCCCGCGGCCAGGGTGGGCAGCAGGTCGGCGAGGGAGCCGCTGCCGTACTCGGGTACGGGGGCGGAGTCGACGGGGAGCGGCTCGGGATCGGTGTCCCAGGGGGCGGGCTGCACCATCAGCGGGCGGAGTCCGCGGTCGCCTCGGAGAGGGCCTGGGCGAAGGTGAGCGCCTGGCGCACCGTCTCCGGGCCGTCCCCGGCCTCGCTGACGCGGAGGCTGAGGTCGTCGGCGGTCGAGCTGCCGGTGTAGCCGTGGTCGGCCTCGCAGTTCGGATCGCCGCAGGCGGCGGGCTCCAGGTCGAGGCGGGAGACGGCGCCCCAGCCGATGGTGAGCACGATCTCGCGGGGCAGCGTGCCCGGCTTGTACTGCTCCGGGTTGGCGACCACGCGGCTGACGACGATGGACGAGATCCGGCCGAGCTTGACGGACTCGGTGGACGTCGTGGCGTACGGCGTCGGGGAGGTGTCGTCGGCGGCCTGCTCGTCGGTGTGGCTGACGATGAAGCGGTTGCCGGTGAGCACGAGCACGGTCACGTGCCGGCGCACCTCGTTCTGGTCGAACGTCGTCTCCTGATGGACCAGGTACGACCGGACGGGCTCGCCGCCCACGGCGGCCTCCACCGCCTCGGCCACGAGGGCCGGGTAGTAGCCGCTGCGCTCGATCGCCGCTCGCAGCCCCTGGGTCGTCGTACTGGTCTTGGCCATGCCGTCCATCCTACGGGGGCCCGGTGACTGCGCGGGACGCTCGTGCGAGACCCGTCCCGGGCGGTGCGCGGTCAGTAGGCGGGCAGGGTGCGGGGGCCGAGATCGTCCCGCGCGGGAGGGGGTGCGAGGCGGACGGAGGCGCCGAGGACGCTCAGTCCGCGCGGAGCGACGACCACCGGTTCCAGGGTGACCGCGACGACCTCCGGGTGGTCGTCGACCAACCGGGAGACCCGCAGCAGCAGCTCCTGGAGGGCGGGGGTGTCGACCGGGGCCGAGCCGCGCCAGCCGAAGAGGAGGGGCGCCGTGCGGATCGAGCGGACGAGCGTGGTGGCCTCGCGGTCGGTGACCGGAATCAGCCGGTGGGCCATGTCGCCGAGCAGCTGGGTGGCCGCCCCGGCCAGCCCGAACGAGAGCACGGCGCCGGCCGCCGGGTCGATGACCGCGCGTACGACCGTGTCGACGCCGCGCGGTGCCATGCCCTGCACCACCGGCCGCAGCTCGGCGGGCGTCCCGAACAGCTCGGTCAATTCGGCGTAGGCCCGTCGCAGTTGCTCCTCGTCCGCCAGGTCCAGGCGTACGCCGCCCAGGTCGGCGCGGTGGCGCAGGTGCGGGGCGGTGGCCTTGAGGGCGACGGGGTAGCCGAGGGTCCGCGCGGCGGCCGCGGCGTCGTCGGGGGTGGGGGCGGGCAGCGCGCGGTGCACCTGGATGCCGTACCTGCCGAGCAGCTCGCAGGTCGCCTCGCCGCCGAGGGTGAGGCCCTGTCCGCGCGCGAGGTGCGCGGCGATCAGCTCGGCGGCGCCCTTCTCGTCGATGTCCTCGTACTCCGGGACCTTGCCGGGGTCGGTGGCGTCGCGCCGCCACTGGGCGTAGGCGACGGCCTGGGCGAGGGCCCGGACGGCGCGCTCGGCGGCGGGGTAGGCGGGGATGAGGTGGGCCCCCTCGGGGGCCTGGACGGAGGACGACCGCCGGTCCGGGGCGGCGGACCGGGGCTCCCCCGGGTCGCTCGCGGCGGACCGAGTCTCCCCGGGGCCACTCGTGGCGGCCCGGACTCCGTCGGGGCCGCCCGTCGCGGACCGGGGCCCCTCGGGGCCGGTCGCGGCAGACCGGGGCTGTTCGGAGCTGCTCGCGGCAGACCGATGCTCCTCGGAGCTGTTGGCGGCAGACCCGGCCTCCCCTGCGCCGCCCGCACCGGACGGGGGCTCGTCGGGGGCGCTCGCAGCGGACCGGGGCTCGTCGGGGGCGCCCGTCGCGGCCTGCGGGGCCGTGCTCGCCGCCGCGGACAGGGCTTCGGCCAGGCCGCCCAGCTCCACGTGGACCACCAGGACGGGCTTGGCGGGCACCGCGGCGGCCGCCGAGCGCAGCGCCTCCGCCAGCGCGGCGTCCCCGGCCGGGCCCTCCCCCACCGTCGGGATGGCGGTCACGACGACCGCGTCGCAGGTGTCGTCGGCCAGGGCACGGGAGAGGGCCGCGTGGAAGTCGTCCGCCGAGGCCGCCGTCGTCAGGTCGAGGGGAGGGTGCGGCCGCAGCCCCTCGGAGAGGCAGGCGTCGTACGTCAACAGGCCCAGGGACTCGGAGTTCCCCAGGATCGCCACCCGCGGTCCGGCGGGCAGCGGCTGCCGCGCGAGCAGCAGCCCCGCGTCGACCAGGTCGGTGATCGTGTCGACCCGGATGACGCCGGCCTGCCGCAGCAGCGCGGAGACCGTCGCGTGCGGCAGCCGCGTCGCCCGTACGGCGTGCCCCTGCGGTGCCACCCCGCCGTGCCGGGCTCCCTGGACCACGACCAGCGGCTTGACGGCCGCCGTCCGCCGCGCCAGGCGGGTGAACTTGCGCGGGTTGCCGATGGACTCCAGGTACATCAGCGCGACGTCGGTCTCCGGGTCGTCGTACCAGTACTGCAGGACGTCGTTGCCGGAGACGTCGGCCCGGTTGCCGGAGGAGACGAAGCTCGACACGCCGGTGACGCCGGTGACGCCGCCGCCGCGCCGGTGCAGCCGGGACAGCAGGGCGATGCCGATGGCGCCGGACTGGGCGAACAGGCCGATCCGGCCGGAGCGCGGCATCTCGGGGGCGAGGGAGGCGTTGAGCCGCACCCGGGGAGAGGTGTTGATGATCCCGAAGGCGTTGGGTCCGATGATCCGCATGCCGTACGTGCGCGCCTGCCGTACCAGGGCGCGCTGGCGTTCGCGCCCGTCGGGGCCGCTGTCGGCGTATCCGGCGGAGATCACCACGAGGCCCTGCACCCCGTGCTCACCGCACTCGGTGACCACGTCGGGGACGTGCTCGGCGGGCACGGTGACGACGGCGAGGTCGACGGGCCCGTCGATGTCGCGCACCGACCGGCGCGCGGGGATCCCGTCGAGTTCCTTCTGGTCCTCGGTGAACGCCCTGTTCACGGCGTACAGCCGGCCCGGGTAGCCGGCGTCCCGGATGTTGCCGAGGATGCTGCGGCCGACGCCGCCGGGCGCGCGGCCGGTGCCGACGACCGCCACCGAGCCGGGCTGCAGCAGCCGCTGGACGGAGCGCGCCTCCGCGCGGTGCTCGCGCGCGTACTGCACGGCGAGCGAGCGGTCGGTGGGTTCGAGTCCGAACTCCAGGCGGACCACGCCGTCCTCGAAGCTGCGCTTCTGCGTGTACCCGGCGTCCATGAACACCTTGATCATCTTGGTGTTGGCGGGCAGCACCTCGGCGGCGAAGCGGCGGATGCCGCGCTCCCGGGCGACGGCGGCGATGTGCTCCAGCAGCGCGGAGGCGACGCCGCGCCCCTGGTGGGCGTCCTGGACGAGGAAGGCGACCTCTGCCTCGTCGGCGGGGGCGGAGGCGGGCGTTCCACCGGCGCCGATCCGGTCGTAGCGTACGGTGGCGATGAACTCGCCGCCGATGGTGGCCGCGAGTCCCACCCGGTCCACAAAGTCGTGGTGCGTGAAGCGGTGGACGTCCTTGGCGGACAGGCGAGGGTACGGCGCGAAGAAGCGGTAGTACTTCGACTCGTCGGAGACCTGCTCGTAGAAGCTGACCAGGCGCTCGGCGTCATCAACGGTGATGGGGCGGACGCGCGCGGTGCCGCCGTCGCGCAGCACCACGTCGGCCTCCCAGTGGGCGGGGTACTCGTGCCGGTCCGACGAGGTCTGCATGGGCCCCAGAGTACGGCTCGCGTACGACAACGGCGCGAGGCAGTCTGTGGAGGGCGGGAGCCCGGACCGAGGCCGCGGTCCGGCGACCCGCGCGGGAGGCGCACGGCGTCGTCCCGGCACGCTTCACGATGTGGGAAACTGGTCTAGACAAGACTGGTCTAGACAACCTGAAACCCGGAACACCTGAAGGGCAGCATCACATGGCTGAGCGCCGCGTCAACGTCGGCTGGGCCGAGGGCCTCCACGCCCGCCCCGCCTCCATCTTCGTCCGAGCCGCCACGGCCACAGGCGTCCCGGTGACGATCGCCAAGGCCGACGGCTCCCCCGTCAACGCGGCCTCCATGCTGGCCGTCCTCGGCCTCGGCGCCCAGGGCGGCGAGGAGATCGTCCTCGCCTCCGACGCCGAGGGCGCGGACGTCGCCCTGGACCGGCTGGCGAAGCTGGTCGCCGAGGGCCTCGAGGAACTCCCCGAGACCGTCTGACCGACGGCGGCATCGAAAAGGCCCGCCCCGACGCTTTCCGCGCCCGGGCGGGCCTTTCCCTTTCCGCTTTCCCGGCAGCTCTCGGGCTCCAAGGGGAAAAGGGCAGCACAAAACAGCCCCCGGAATTCCCTTCCCTTTGTATACGGTGCCCGTGTTAATGCCGCAGGCTCGGTGTGTTTACGGGACGTTGCGAGTTCCTCACACGCTCCGTCCGTTCACCGCCGGAGGCGAAGCGCAGCCGGTGCGCCGGCGTCGACCGCTCGGTGTGCTGCGCCATGAGCGCCCGCGCGCGCTCGCCGTCACCCCGGGCCACCGCGTCGACGACCGCGCCGTGCTCCGCCCAGCACTCCACCGGGTCGGCCGACGCCTCCACGACGTACATCCAGGCGATCTTGTGGCGCAGCTGGGTCAGCAGGGCCGTCAGGGAAGGGCTGCCGGTGGCCTGGGCGAGGGTCTCGTGGAACCACCCGCCGAGTGAGCGCAGGTCCTCGCTGTTGCCCTGCCTGGCACGCTCCTGTCCCAGCCGCACCAGCCCGCGCAGCACCTTGAGGTGCGCCTCGGTGCGGCGCCGGGCGGCCCGGGAGGCGCCGAGGGGTTCCAGGAGCGCCCGGGTCTCCAGCAGGTCGGCGGCCTCCTGCCCGGTCGGTTCCGCGACGCACGCGCCCGCGTGCCGCCGGGTCACCACGAAGCCCTCGGCCTCCAGGGTGCGCAGGGCCTCACGGACGGGGACGCGGGAGACGCCGTAGCGGCGGGCGAGGAGTTCCTCGGTGAGGCGGCTGCCGCGCGCGTGGACGCCGGAGACGATGTCGTCCCGGATCGCCGTGCACACCGAGTGCGCCGGAATACGCATGCCCGACCTCCGCCTTAATCCCCGTGAAACGTCGACGATTGACGCGTGTTCAGTGACTCTAGGCCAATGCGGCGGACATTCCGACGGCGGGACGGATTTCATGGATATTTTTTGGACAAGGGACGGGCCCGGACCGTGCGCCGGAAAGGGAAAACCCCGGCTCGGTGAGCCGGGGTCCTCGGGTGCTGCCGTACCGTCCGCCGTCAGAGGTTCACGCCGTGGGAGCGGAGGTAGGCGACGGGGTCCATGTCCGAGCCGTACTCCTGGCTCGTCCGGGCCTCGAAGTGCAGGTGCGGCCCGGTGACGTTGCCGGTGGCGCCGGAGAGGCCGATCTGCCGGCCCGGCTCGACCGACTGGCCCACCGAGACGCCGATGGACGACAGGTGGCCGTACTGCGTGTACGTGCCGTCGTGCATCTTGATCACGACCTGGTTGCCGTACGCCCCGCCCCAGCCGGCCTCGACGACGGTGCCGGCGCCGACCGCGTGCACGGTGGTGCCGCTGGCGGCGTGGAAGTCGATGCCGGTGTGGCTGCCGGAGGACCACAGGGAGCTGCCAGCCTGGTAGGCGGTGGAGACGTAGGAAGCGGTGATCGGCGGCACGAAGGTGTTGAGGCGCTTGCGCTCCGCCTCGCGCGCGGCGCGCTCCTTGGCCTCGCGCGCCTGTTCGGCGGCCTCGGCGGCCCGCTCGCGCGCGGCCTCCTGGGCCGCCTGACGGGCGGCGGCGTCCAGGGCGGCCTGCTTCTGCGCGGTGGCCTGGGCGTCGATCTCGTCGGCTATGGAGTCGCCGATGGTGATGACCGGGGTGAGTCCGCTCTGCTCCGGCGCGGGCTCGGCGGCGAGCGCCGGAGCGGCGAGGGTGCCGACGACGCCGGTGGTGGCGAGGGCCGCGACGCCCGCCGCGCGGGCGGTGGTGCGGTGCATGCGGCCGGGGCGGCGGTGCTTCCCGGTGGCGCGCGTGAACGCCATGTAGAGGCTGGTCCTTTCCTTCCCTCTCGCCTACCGGGTTAGCTGACGGGTTCGGAGGTGGAAGGTCTCCTACGGACCCCCTCGCTGCACGCGCGGGCGCCCGATTCACCCCAGGGACTGCGATGGGTCCCCGGCTCCCCTGGCTCGCGCCGTACGGGGACTCGGCGATGACTGTCCGGTGCCGCGGGTGCGGCGCACTGCCTGACGAACAGCCCGGAAGACGCTAAACGCGGCTGTCTTCAATCCTCAAACGCAACTGGCCTTTTGTAGCGCATGCCACAGGGCAGACAGGCAGCCTCTCCCTCAATTCGGACAAAAGGCGGCCCTGGTGACACTTGGGTCACCAGGGCCACCGCGCGCGTGTGTGCCGCTACTCGGCCGCCACCACGGTGACTTCACCGATGCCGAGGGCCTCGACGGGCTCCTTGATCTGCGCCGCGTCACCGACGAGGACGGTCACGAGGCGGTCCACCGGGAAGGCGTTCACGACCGCCGCCGTGGCCTCCACGGTGCCCGTGGCGGCGAGTTGGCGGTAGAGCGTGGCCTGGTAGTCGTCGGGCAGGTGCTGCTCGACCTGGTCGGCCAGCGTGCTCGCCACGGCCGCCGCCGTCTCGTACTTCAGCGGCGCCACGCCCACCAGGTTCTGCACCGCGACGTCCCGTTCGGCGTCGGTGAGGCCGCCCTGAGCGAGCGTCCGCAGCACGGTCCACAGGTCCTGGAGCGCGGGGCCCGTGTTGGGGGTGTCGACGGAGCCGCTGATGGCGAGCATGGCGGCGCCCGTGCCGTCGGGCGCGGACCGCAGCACCTGCCCGAACGCCCGTACGCCGTAGGTGTAGCCCTTCTCCTCGCGCAGGACGCGGTCCAGGCGCGAGGTGAGGGTGCCGCCCAGGCAGTAGGTGCCGAGCACCTGCGCCGGCCACACGCGGTCGTGCCGGTCGGAGCCGGTGCGGCCGATCAGCAACTGCGTCTGTACGGCTCCGGGGCGGTCCACGATGACGACCCGGCCCCGGTCGTCGGCGGTCACCGGGGGCACGGGGCGCGGCTCGGCGGCGGAGCCGGTCCACGTGCCCAGCGTCTCGCCGAGCAGCGCGTCGAGGTCGACGTCGGTGAGGTCGCCGACGACCACGGCGGTGGCCGTGGCGGGGCGGACGTGCTTCTCGTAGAAGGCGCGTACGGCCGCCGAGTCGATGTTCTCGACCGTCTCCTCGGTGCCCTGGCGGGGGCGCGACATGCGCGACCCGGCCGGGAACAGCTCCTTGGAGAGTTCCTTGGCGGCGCGGCGGGACGGGTTGGCCAGCTCGTGCGGGATCTCGTCGAGCCGGTTGCGGACCAGGCGCTCGATCTCGCTGTCCGCGAAGGCGGGCGCCCTGAGGGCGTCGGCGACCAGGCCGAGCGCCTTGGCGAGCCGGGAGACGGGCACCTCCAGGCTCAGCCGGACGCCGGGGTGGTCGGCGTGCGCGTCGAGGGTGGCGCCGCAGCGCTCCAGTTCGGCGGCGAAGTCCTCGGCGGAGTGCTTGTCGGTGCCCTCGGAGAAGGCGCGCGCCATGATCGTCGCGACGCCGTCCAGACCGGCCGGCTCGGCGTCCAGGGGCGCGTCGAGGAGCACCTCCACGGCGACGACCTGCTGGCCGGGGCGGTGGCAGCGCAGCACGGTGAGACCGTTGTCGAGGCTGCCGCGCTCGGGGGCCGGGAACGCCCACGGCTTGGGCTCTCCCGCCTGCGGCCGCGGGTGGAATTCCATGGTGGCGAGCTCGGTCACTTGGCCGCCTCCTCGTTCTCGTCGGTGGCGTCGGAGTCGTGGGCGGTGTTCTCGTCCGCGGAGGCGGTGGGCTCGTAGACGAGCACCGCGCGGTTGTCGGGGCGCAGGCGGGCCTTGGCGACCTCCTGGACCTCCTCGGCGGTCACCTCCAGCACCCGCTGCACGGCGGTGAGGGCGAGCTGCGGGTCGCCGAACAGGACGGCGTACCGGCACAGTTCGTCGGCGCGGCCCGCGACCGTGCCCAGCCGGTCCAGCCACTCGCGCTCCAACTGGGCCTGGGCGCGCTCCATCTCCTCGGCCGTGGGACCCTCCTCGGCGAACCGGGCGAGCTCCTCGTCGATGGCGGTCTCGATGACCGGCACCTCGACGTCGCCGGACGTCTTCACGTCCAGCCACCCCAGGGAGGGCGCCCCGGCCAGTCGCAGCAGGCCGAACCCGGCGGCGACGGCCGTGCGGTCGCGGCGCACCAGCCGGTTGTACAGGCGGGAGGACTCGCCGCCGCCCAGGACGGTGAGGGCCAGGTCGGCCGCGTCGCACGCGCGCGTGCCGTCCTCCGGCAGGCGGTAGGCCGCCATCAGGGCGCGGGCCGGGACCTCCTCCTCGACGACCTCGCGCAGCTGCCCGCCCATGACGTCGGGCAGCGAGCCGTCGCGGGGCGGCTGCTTGCCGTCGTGCGAGGCGATGGAGCCGAAGTACTTCTCGATCCAGGCGAGCGTCTGCTCGGGGTCGATGTCGCCGACGACCGAGAGCACCGCGTTGTTGGGCGCGTAGTAGGTCCGGAAGAACGCGCGCGCGTCCTCCAGGGTGGCCGCGTCCAGGTCGGCCATGGAGCCGATCGGCGTGTGGTGGTAGGGGTGGCCCTCCGGGTAGGCGAGCGCGGTCAGCTTCTCGAACGCGGTGCCGTAGGGCACGTTGTCGTAGCGCTGGCGGCGTTCGTTCTTGACGACGTCCCGCTGGTTCTCCATCGACTCGTCGTCCAGGGCGGCCAGCAGGGAGCCCATGCGGTCGGCCTCCAGCCAGAGGGCCAGTTCGAGCTGGTGGGCGGGCATGGTCTCGAAGTAGTTGGTGCGCTCGAAGCTGGTGGTGCCGTTGAGCGAGCCGCCGGCCCCCTGCACCAGCTCGAAGTGACCGTTGCCCTTGACCTGGGCGGAGCCCTGGAACATGAGGTGCTCGAAAAGGTGAGCCAGGCCGGTGCGCCCCTTGACTTCGTGGCGCGAACCGACGTCGTACCAGAGGCACACCGCGGCGACCGGGGTCAGGTGGTCCTCGGAGAGCACCACGCGCAGGCCGTTGGCCAGGCGGTGCTCGGTCGCTGTCAGGCCGCCGGAGCCTGCCTGGGCGGTGGCCGTGTGACCCATGGGCATGTACGTCCCTTCGATCGCGGAATCCTTGGCGGAAACACTGGGTGGATCATTGGGCGGAACTGCGGAATTCCGCCGATCCTGCCACTGTATGCAAGCGTGCGGGACCCCGGTGGAGTTCCCGGGCCCCGTACGCCGAGAGCGAGATCGGGACCGGCGGCCCGCGGCGGACGAAGGTCCGCGGCGAGGGCGTACCCTGCGGGCAGCGCCGGGCCGGGCAGCCCGTGACGGGTCCTGGTCGGTCGCTGTCAGTGCCGCGGTCCACAATGGACCGCGTCAGATCACCGTTCACGCTTCAGCAAGGAGCCGGCAGCGATGGCCCGCCGTAGCACGAAGACCCCGCCGCCCGACGACTCGTACGAGGAGAAGATCCTCGACATCGACGTCGTCGACGAGATGCAGGGCTCCTTCCTCGAGTACGCGTACTCGGTCATCTACTCCCGTGCGCTCCCCGACGCCCGCGACGGCCTCAAGCCGGTGCACCGCCGCATCGTGTACCAGATGAACGAGATGGGCCTCAGGCCCGAGCGCGGCTATGTGAAGTGCGCCCGCGTCGTCGGCGAGGTGATGGGCAAGCTGCACCCGCACGGTGACGCGTCGATCTACGACGCCCTGGTGCGCATGGCCCAGCCGTTCTCGATGCGCGTGCCGCTGGTGGACGGCCACGGCAACTTCGGCTCGCTGGGCAACGACGACCCGCCGGCCGCCATGCGGTACACCGAGTGCCGGATGGCCGAGGCGTCCAGCCTCATGACGGAGTCGATCGACGAGGACACGGTCGACTTCGCCCCCAACTACGACGGCCAGGAGCAGGAGCCGGCGGCGCTGCCCGCCGCATTCCCGAACCTGCTGGTCAACGGCGCGTCCGGCATCGCGGTCGGCATGGCGACGAACATGCCGCCGCACAACCTGCGCGAGGTGATCGCGGCCGCCCGGCACCTGATCCGGTACCCGAACGCCGACCTCGAAGCCCTGATGAAGCACGTCCCGGGCCCCGACCTGCCCACCGGCGGCCGGATCGTCGGCCTGCCCGGCATCCGGGACGCCTACGAGACGGGCCGCGGCACCTTCAAGATCCGCGCGACGGTGTCCGTGGAGACGGTGACGGCCCGCCGCAAGGGCCTGGTCGTCACCGAGCTGCCCTTCGCGGTCGGGCCCGAGAAGGTCATCGCGAAGATCAAGGACCTGGTCGGCTCGAAGAAGCTCCAGGGCATCGCCGACGTCAAGGACCTCACCGACCGCGAGCACGGCCTGCGCCTGGTCATCGAGATCAAGAACGGCTTCGTGCCCGAGGCGGTCCTGGAGCAGCTCTACAAGCTGACGCCGATGGAGGAGTCCTTCGGCATCAACAACGTCGCCCTGGTGGACGGCCAGCCCCTCACCCTGGGCCTCAAGGAGCTGCTGGAGGTCTATCTCGACCACCGCTTCAACGTCGTACGGCGGCGCAGCGAGTTCCGCCGCGGCAAGAAGCGCGACCGTCTGCACCTGGTCGAGGGCCTGCTCACCGCGCTGATCGACATCGACGAGGTCATCAGCCTCATCCGCTCCAGCGAGAACAGCGCCCAGGCCAAGCAGCGCCTCATGGAGCGCTTCTCGCTGAGCGAGATCCAGACCCAGTACATCCTGGACACGCCGCTGCGCCGGCTCACCAAGTACGACCGTGTCGAGCTGGAGGCGGAGAAGGAGCGGCTGAACGCGGAGATCGAGGAGCTGTCCCGGATCCTCGACTCGGACGCCGAGCTGCGCAAGCTGGTCTCCACCGAACTGGCGGCGGTGGCCAAGAAGTTCGGCACCGACCGGCGTACGGTCCTGCTGGAGTCGTCCGGCGCGCCGGTGGCCACCGTGCCGCTCCAGGTCGCCGACGACCCGTGCCGGGTGCTGCTGTCCTCCACGGGACTGCTGGCCCGCACGGCGAACGACGCGCCCCTGGTCACGGAGGCCGGCGCCAAGCGCGTCAAGCACGACCTGATCGTCTCGGCGGTGCCGGCCACGGCCCGCGGCGAGGTGGGCGTGGTGACGTCCGCCGGGCGCCTGCTGCGGGTCAACGTGGTGGACCTGCCCCAGCTCCCGGAGTCCATGCCGACGCCGAACCTCTCGGGCGGGGCGCCGCTGGCGGAGTTCGTGTCCTTCGAGGACGACGAGGACGTCGTCTGCCTGACCACGCTCGACGAGTCGTCGCCGGGTCTGGCGCTCGGGACGGAACAGGGCGTCGTCAAGCGCGTGGTGCCCGATTACCCGTCCAACAAGGACGAGTTGGAGGTCATCACCCTCAAGGAGGGCGACCGCGTCGTCGGCGGCGTCGAGCTGCGCACCGGCGACGAGGACCTGGTCTTCATCACGGACGACGCGCAACTGCTGCGCTACCAGGCCTCGCAGGTCCGCCCGCAGGGCCGTCCGGCCGGCGGTGTGGCGGGCGTCAAGCTCGCCGAAGGGGCGAAGGTCATCTCCTTCACGGCGGTGGACCCGGCCGCGGACGCCGTGGTGTTCACGGTCGCCGGTTCGCGCGGCACGCTGGACGACTCGGTCCAGACCACGGCCAAGCTCACGCCGTTCGACCAGTATCCGCGCAAGGGCCGCGCCACGGGCGGTGTGCGCTGCCAGCGGTTCCTGAAGGGCGAGGACTGCCTGGCCTTCGCCTGGGCGGGCGCCACCCCGGCGCTCGCCGCCCAGAAGAACGGCACCCCCGCACAGCTCCCGGAGACCGACCCGCGCCGCGACGGCTCGGGCGTGTCGCTGCCGAAGACGGTGGCGGTGGTGGCGGGACCGGCCTAGGGCCTGTCTGACAATTCCCGCCTGCCTCGCGACGCCATGCACGCACTCTCGCCGCACCGGGCGCAGAGCCGAGTACATCCAGTACGAGGCTCTACGCCCGGCACGCCGAGAGCACGCACCTGACGCCGCGAGGCCGCCCTCCGGGCGACGACGCGAATTGTCAGACAGGCCCTAGGGCTCCTGGGGCGCGGGCGGTTCGGCGTCCGCGTCCCATCCGTCGAGGTCCTCGCCATCGGGGTCCTCGGTTGCCCGCTCCCCGGGGTCCGGATCGGGCACGTAGCGCAGGACGCCCCACATGCCGTGCTCGTCGGCGTCGGGCGCCTCGGCGTCCCGGCGGCAGGCGTCGAGTTCCTGGCCGAGGGCGGCGGCGTCGATGCCGGAGCCGATGAGGACGAGCTGGGTGCGGCGGGTATCGGCGGGCCCCCAGGGCTCCGGGTAGAAGCGCAGGAAACGCCCCACGGCGTGGACGGCGTACCGGTTCCGCGTGTCGTGGGGACCGAAGTCCACGTACCCCTTGATCCGGTACAGGCCCTCGGGGCGGCTGTCGAGGAACCTCATGAGCCGGCGCGGGTCGAGCGGCAGGTCGGAGACGAACGACAGGGTGTCGTAGGCGGCGTGCAGGTGCTCGGCGTGGGCGCCGTCCCTGGAGTGGTCGTACAGGTCGTCGAAGGACAGCTGCCCCACGCGCTCCTCGCTCGGCCGGCAGTCGTAGAGGAACTCCGGGTCGATGCGGCCGTAGGTCGCGGGCACTACGGCGGCGCCGTCCGCGAGCGAGTGGACGAGGGCGAGCACGCGCTCGGCGTCGGGGGCGCGGTCGGTCTTGTTGACCACGATCAGGTCGGCGAGCGCCAGGTGCCGGTCGATCTCGGGGTGCCTCTCGCGCGTGGCGTCGAACTCGGCGGCGTCGACGACCTCGACGAGCCCGCCGTAGACGACCTCGGGCTGTTCGCTGGCCAGCAGCATCCGCACCAGCTCCTGCGGCTCGGCGAGGCCGCTGGCTTCGATGACGATGACGTCGATGCCTGCCTCGGGGCGGGCCAGCCGCTCCAGGTATCCGTCGAGTTCGCTCGCGTCGACGGCGCAGCACAGGCAGCCGTTGCCGAGCGAGACGGTGGAGTCGCCCAGGGCGCCGGCGACGGCCATCGCGTCGATCTCGATCGAGCCGAAGTCGTTGACGATGGCGCCGATACGGCTGCCTCCGCTGCGGTGGAGGAGGTGATTGAGGAGTGTGGTTTTTCCGGAGCCGAGGAATCCGGCGAGTACGACGACCGGAATCTGCTGCGGAGTCGGGCGCTGGCCCACCGTGCGACCTCTCTCTCACCCAGGCGTACGCCCGCCCTCGGCAGGGCGTACACCCACGTACGGACTTGCCGGCTCAGGATACGAGTCGGCGCGGCCCGCCCGATGTGAACGATTGTTAGCGGCGCTTGCTGGGCAGACGTCTTGCATGGCGCCGGACTGTGCGACCCTCGCTTCCCTCCGTGCGCCGCCTCTCCGCCTCCCCGCCGGTCAGCGCCGCTCGGCACTCTGGAGGCGGCAAGCGCCGCCCATCGCTCGCCGGTCCCCGTCAGCCGACCCGCACTCGACGACCGGCGGGCGGTCGCCTGATTCGGGGGTTGACATGGTCACACGGAAGAACGTCACGGGGAGGTTCGGCTCCGCCGCGGCGGGGGTGCTGTTCGCCACGGCCGGAGTGACTCTGGCCGCGCGGCAGCGACGGCTGGAGGCACGGCGCCTCGAGGTGAGGCGGCTGGAACTGGAGGAGCTGGCCTCCCGGCGCCGGACACTGGCCCACCAGCAGCGCATGCACTGGGAACTGCTCGCGAGGGCGATCGACGACCCGTCCCTGGCCGCGGTGATCGACACCTACGACAAGGACATCCCGGCACAGAAGCGCCGCCAGTTCTTCTACGCCAACGCCTGGTACGTCAACCTCTACCACCTCTACGAGGCGGGACTGCTGGACCAGGAGGAACTGTTCGGGCGCCTGCGCGAGATCTTCCAGACACCGTTGATGCGGGAGTACTGGGCAGCGTCGAAGGCGCAGCGCGCCACGCTGAAGGAGACCTCCGACGAGACCCGGATCGGCGCGATGGTGGACGGCCTCATCAAGGATCTGGACGAGGCCGACACCGACGAGTGGTGGGTGGTCGGAACCCCTCCGTCTTCCTGAATTTCCGGAGAGACCGCAGGTCAACTAGGGCGGGCGAGTGATACTCCCGAGTGATTTCCGGCCGCGCGCCACACGGGTCCCACTGATCACAGTAACGTTCTGCCGACCAGTGTGCCCACCCTGTGTAAGGACCGGTACCCCTTGAAGATCGTGCGCCGCATCGGTGTGCCTCCAAGTTCGCGTGGCAGTACCTCGGGAGCCAATTGCCCGGATCTCTTCGAGCTGAGCGACGGCAATTTCGCCGTGATCGGCACGGAGGCCACGGAGGCGCTCGAGCGTGAGCTGCCCGCCGATGCCTCCCGCGCGGACTACGAACGCATCGTGGTCATCAGCCGGGAGACCCTGATCCGCGCCAAGGCGGACATCCCGGACGCCTGAGCCCGCGGGGTACGCGTCCACCCGGACCCGTCCCGTCGCCCGCCCCACCCCGGCCGCCCGCAACCGCCCGCCGCGCCGGACGATCCGCCCGTCGAGCCCCGGCACCCCGTCCCCGCTCGACGCCCCGCCGATGAGGCCTGGCGCCCGATCGGCACCAGGCCGCTCGCACACTCGGTCCACCGCCTGCCCCAGGGCACGCCCGACCTTGCCCCCCGGCCCGCCCCTCCACCCGGGCCCCGGGCCGCCTCCACCACGGTCGGAGCAGCCCCCGAGCGCGGCTGGAAGTCACCTCGACGCAAGTCAGGTTAGGCTCACCTCTGTGAGTACCTGCTCAACCGCTTCCCGGGACTTCGACGAACCCGTCGCGGGCACCGCGCCCGTCGCGAGGACCTGGTTGCTGCTCGAGCAGCCCGGCCCGTGGGGCGCCAAGGCGCTCACCGCGAGCCACCTGGAACCCTCACTGGGGCGTGCCCTGGAGGCGGCGGTGAAGGGTACGGGCGTACGCGTCGCGCTCATCCGCAGGCCCGGACGCCACGCGGACCGCCACACCGGCGCCGAGCGCCGGGTGTACGCGGCCCACACCGTGCCGGGAAACGTGTGGCTGCACGGCACCACGATCAGCGACCCCTTCAGGTTGCTCGACCTCGATCTCGCCGCGCTCGGCAAGGGCGATGCGCGTTCCTTCGACTCGGTGCTGCAAGGCGGCCCCCACCTCGGTGATCCGCTCGCCCTCGTCTGCACCAACGGCAAGCGCGACCGGTGCTGCGCCCTCCTCGGCCGGCCACTGGCGGCCGAGCTCGCCGCGTCCGGAGACGCGGACGTCTGGGAGGTCACCCACCTGGGTGGTCACCGCTTCTCCCCGACGGTCCTGGTGCTCCCGCACGGCTACGCCTACGGCCGGGTCCAGGTGCACTCCGTCAAGGAGATCCTGCACGGGGTGCGGGAGGACCGGATCGTCGTCCAGCACTGCCGCGGGAACTCCGCGTGGGAGCGCCCCGGACAGGCCGCCGAACTGGCCGTGCGCTCGGCCGTCGGCGAGGAGGCGGCCCAGGCGCTGAGCGTCGTACGGACGGACGGTGCCGCACCGCGCTGGGAGGTGACCCTGGCCCACGCCGACGGACGGCACTGGCGGGTCACCGTCGCGCAGGGCACCGCCGCGCCGCCGCGACCGGAGAGCTGCGGGGCGTCGGTGCTGGGCTCACCCGCGCGGATGGAGGTCACGGCGGTACGGGAACTGTCGGTGACGGCGGCCCTCGCGAGCTGACGTGCGGGGCCGGAGGACACAGCTCCGGGACGCCGGAGCGACGCCGCGACGCCGCGAGCGACGGGCGCCGAGGCCACGGGCCCACGGCCCCCGACGACGGGACGACGGGCGCGAGGCCACGGCCCCACGGCCCCACGGCCCCCGACATCGGAGCGGCCGACGGCTGGGGCCCGGCCGCGCGCACCCGCGCCGCGGGCCCTCGGGAGGTCCGCGGCGCGGCCGCCAGGAGATCCGCGCCACACCCCGCTACGACACGCATCCCCGCCCACGTACCGTCATGAGCATGAGTTCCACTCCCCCCGCACGCCGCCGGCGCCTCGGCCTGCCCCGGCGGGTGTTCTCGCAGGTGCTGCTGATGCAGCTGGCGATCGCCGCGGGGGTCGCCGTACTCGCGACCGGACTGTTCCTGGCGCCGCTCGGCGACCAGCTGGACGACCAGGCGATGCGCCGGGCGCTCGCCATCGCGCAGACCACCGCGCAGCAGCCGCAGGTGGCACGGGACCTGCGGACCACCCGTCCGGCGCCCGACGGGCCGGTGCAGCGGGAGACGGAGCGGATCCGGAAGGCCACCCAGGCGGAGTACGTCGTCGTGATGGACCGGCAGGGCGTGCGGTGGTCGCACACCGACCCGGCACGGATCGGCGAGATCGTCTCGACCGACCCGGGCCAGGCCCTGTCCGGCCGCGAGGTCATGGAGATCGACGACGGCACCCTGGGCCGCTCCGCACGCGGCAAGGTGCCGCTGCGCGACGGCGACGGCGACGGCGACGGAACCATCGTCGGCGCGGTCTCGGTCGGCATCGCGTACGACAGCGTCCGGGCCCGGCTGATCCACGCCATCCCCGGGCTGTTCGCGTACGCCGGCGGCGCGCTGGCCGTGGGGGCGCTGGCGGCCTGGCTCATCTCACGCCGGGTGCAGCGGCAGACGCGCGACCTGGCCTTCTCGGACATCGCGGGACTGCTCGCGGAGCGCGAGGCCATGCTGCACGGCATCCGGGAAGGTGTCGTCGCCCTGGACCGCGGCGGCCGGATGCGCCTGCTCAACGACGAGGCGCAGCGTCTGCTGGGCATCGGCGCCGAGGCGGTCGGACGCTCCCCCGACGAGGCGCTCGGCGCGGGACGTACGGCCGACGTCCTGGCCGGCCGGGTCTTTGGCACCGACCTGCTGACCGTGCGCGGCCAGCGCGTCCTGGTCGCCAACCGGATGCCCACCGACGACGGCGGCGCCGTCGCCACCCTGCGCGACCGCACCGAGCTGGAGCAGCTCGGCCGGGAGCTGGACTCCACGCGTGGCCTGATCGACGCCCTGCGCGCCCAGGACCACGAGCACGCCAACCGCATGCACACCCTGCTGGGGCTGCTCGAACTGGAGATGTACGACGACGCCGTGGAGTTCGTCGGCGAGGTGGTCGGCGACCACCGGGTGACCGCGGAGCAGATCACCGAGCGGATCAACGACCCGCTCCTCGCCGCCCTGCTGGTCGGCAAGGCGACCGTCGCGGCGGAACGCGGGGTCGCCCTGTGGGTGTCGGACCGGACGCGGCTGCCCGACCGCCTGGTCGATCCCCGGGGGCTGGTCACGATCGTCGGCAACCTGGTCGACAACGCGCTCGACGCCGCCGCGGGGACACCACACGCGCGCGTGGAGGTCGAGTTGCGTGCCCAGGGGCGCTCGGCCACGCTCCGGGTGCGGGACACGGGGCCCGGCATCCCGGCGGCACACCGCGAGCTGGTGTTCACGGCGGGCTGGTCGACCAAGGAGCCTCCGGCGCACCGGCAGCGCGGTATCGGGCTGTCCCTGGTACGCAGGCTGGCCGAGCGGCAGGGTGGCAGCGCCACCGTGGACGAGGCGCACGGCGGGGGCGCGGAGTTCACCGTCGTCCTGCCCGAGGCCCTGGCCGAACCGGACCCCGAACCCGTACGCGCCGCCCCCGCCCCGGCAACCGTCCCCGCCACCCCTGTGAACACCGCTGCCGAGGAGGAGTCCCGATGATCGAGGTCCTGGTCGTGGACGACGACACGCGGGTCGCGCGGGTCAACGCCGCGTACGTCGAGAAGGTGCCGGGCTTCCACGTCGCCGGACAGGCGCACAGCGCGCTGGAGGCGCTCCGCGGCGTGGAGACGCTGCCCCGGGTGGATCTCGTCCTGCTGGACCATTACCTGCCCGACCGGACGGGTCTGGAGGTGGTCCAGGAGATGCGGCGGCGGGGTCATCAGACCGACGTGATCATGGTGACGGCGGCGCGGGACGTGTCGACCGTCCAGGCGGCGATGCGCCATGGCGCCCTGCAGTACCTGGTCAAGCCGTTCGCCTTCGCGGGGCTGCGCGGCAAGCTGGAGGCGTACGCGGAGCTGCGGCGCACCCTCGACGGCGGCGGTGAGGCGGAGCAGGCGGAGGTCGACCGCATCTTCGGCGCGCTGTCGGCGCCGTCGGAGCCGGGGCTGCCCAAGGGGCACTCCCCCACCACCGCGGAGCTGGTGCGCCAGTGTCTGATGAAGGCCGACGGCCCCCTGTCCGCCCAGGAGATCGCCGAGCGGACGGGAGTGAGCCGCCAGACCGCGCAGCGCTACCTGAAGCTGCTGGAGCGCACGGGCCGGGCGAGGCTGACCCTCAAGTACGGCGACGCGGGCCGCCCGGAGCACCGTTACACGTGGGCGACCCGCGCCTGAGCGGCCGCCCGGCCCTCGCCGTCCGGACCGGCTAGACGGCCCCCGCCCCGGTCAGCGACCGCACCTCCGTCTCGGCGTGCTTGGCCTCGTCAGGTACCTCTGGCGAGGTGACGGTGCCGAGCCAGCCCGCGAGGAAGCCCAGCGGGATCGAGACCAGGCCGGGGTTCTGCAGCGGGAAGTACTGGAAGTCGGCGCCGGGGAACAGGGACTGCGGGCTGCCCGACACCACCGGCGACAGCAGCACGAGCACCACGGCCGGGACGAGGCCGCCGTACACGGCCCACACCGCTCCGCGCGTGGTGAACCCGCGCCAGAACAGCGAGTAGAGCAGCACCGGCAGATTGGCGGACGCGGCGACGGCGAAGGCCAGGCCCACCAGGAACGCGACGTTCAGGTCGCGGGCCAGCAGACCGAGTCCGATCGCGACGGCGCCGATCCCTACGGCGGCGATCCGCGCCACAGCGACCTCGCTGCGCGGCTCGGCACGGCGCCGCCGCAGGGACGCGTACAGGTCGTGGGCCACGGACGCCGAGGAGGCCAGGGTGATGCCGGCGACCACGGCCAGGATGGTGGCGAACGCGACGGCGGCGACGACCGCGAACAGCACCGTTCCCCCGGTGGACCCCGCGCCCCCGCCCAGGTCGAGGGCGAGCAGCGGCACCGCCGTGTTCCCGGCGGCGTTCGACGCCCGTACGGCGTCCGGTCCGACCAGGGCCGCGGCGCCGAACCCGAGGACGATCGTCATCAGGTAGAAGCCGCCGATGAGGCCGATCGCCCAGACGACGGACCTCCTCGCCGCCCGGGCGGTGGGCACGGTGTAGAAGCGGGACAGGATGTGCGGCAGCCCGGCCGTGCCCAGCACCAGGGCGAGCCCCAGACTGATGAAGTCGATGCGCGAGGTCCAGTCCCCGCCGTACGCCAGCCCCGGCGCGAGGAACGCCTCGCCGTGACCGCTGTGCTCGGCCGCCGTGCGCAGCAACTGGTCGAAGTCGCCGTGGAAGCGCACCAGGACCAGGGTGGTCAGCGCGATCGTGCCGCCGAGCAGCAGCACCGCCTTGACGATCTGGATCCAGGTGGTGGCCCGCATCCCGCCCAGCGACACGTAGATCACCATGAGGGCGCCGACGCCGATGACGGTCCAGGTCCGCGCGGCGTCGGTCGTGCCGCCGAGCAGCAGCGCGACCAGGCTGCCCGCGCCCACCATCTGCGCCACCAGGTACATGACGGACACGGTGACCGAGGAGGTTCCCGTCGCGATCCGCACCGGCCGCTCCCGCATCCGTGCCGCCACGACGTCGGCGAGGGTGAACCGCCCGCAGTTGCGCACCAGTTCGGCGACGAGGAACAGCACGACGAGCCAGGCGACCAGGAAGCCCACCGAGTAGAGCATGCCGTCGTAGCCGTAGAGCGCAATGAGCCCCGAGATACCGAGGAAGGAGGCGGCCGACATGTAGTCGCCCGCGATGGCAAAACCATTCTCCATCGGAGAGAACAGCCGCCCGCCCGCGTAGAACTCCTCCGCCGAACCCTGCCGGTGGCGGCTCACCCACGTCGTGATCGCCAGCGTGACGGCGACGAACGTGCTGAACAGGAGCAGGGCCAGCGTCTGGTGGTCGCCCGTCACGACGCACCGCCCCGCACGCCGCGCGTCAGTTCCTGGGTGTCCCACCGCAGTTCGAGCGCGGCGCGGTCCCGGCGCAGCCGGGCGTGCCTGGCGTACGCCCAGGTGAGCAGGAAGGTGGTGAGGAACTGTCCGAGGCCGGCGACCATCGCCACGTTCACCGCACCGGCCACCGGCCGGGCCATCAGCGCGGGCGCCGTCGTGGCGGCGACGACGTAGGCGACGTACCACAGGAAGAAGGCGGCGACCGACGGCACGACGAACCCGCGGTACCGGCTGCGGACCTCCTGGAAGGCCGCGCTGCGCTGCACCTCCAGATACACGTCGGCCGCGGCCCGGGGCGGCTCCTTCGACGGCTCCGGGCGCACCGGGGACCGCGTCGGCCCGGGGATCCCCGCGTCGGCCGACTCGGCCCAGCCGGAGGCGAGGGCGTCGTACCACGGGTCTGCGTACTCCGGGCTCAGCGGTGCTCCGGCGGAGGGCCGGTCCGGGGCGTCGCGGTGGTCGACCGCGCTTTCGGGACCGCCCCCCGCGCCGGGGAGGCGACCGTTGCTTGACTGCATGCCCAAGGATGGACAGAACGGGAAGATCCCCGACTCTTCTTCCCTTCGCACTTCACCCCATCAGGTGATGGTTCCGCCTGATGTCGCGCACGAGGCCGGGCCCGGGATCTCGGTCCCGGGCCCGGCCTCGCGGCCGTGCGGTCTCACGCGTCGATGCGCGAGCGGTCCAGCGTCGCCGCCGAGCTGGAGATGAACTCCTTGCGGGGAGCCACGTCGTTGCCCATGAGCAGGTCGAAGACCTGCTCGGCGGAGTCCAGGTCGGTCAGGTTGATCCGGCGCAGGGTCCGGCGGCGCGGGTCCATCGTCGTCTCCGCCAGCTGGTCGGCGTCCATCTCGCCCAGACCCTTGTAGCGCTGGATGGAGTCCTTGTACCGGACGCCCTTGCTCTGGAACTCCATGAGGGTGTCGCGCAGCTCCCGGTCCGAGTACGTGTAGACGTACTTGTCCTGGCCCTTCTTCGGCTGGACGAGCTCGATGCGGTGCAGTGGCGGCACCGCGGCGAAGACCCGGCCCGCCTCCACCATGGGCCGCATGTAGCGGTGGAACAGGGTCAGCAGCAGGGTGCGGATGTGGGAGCCGTCGACGTCGGCGTCGGTCATCATGATGATCTTGCCGTAGCGGGCCGCGTCGATGTCGAAGGTACGGCCGGACCCGGCTCCTATGACCTGGATGATCGCGCCGCACTCGGCGTTCTTCAGCATGTCGGTCACGGACGACTTCTGGACGTTGAGGATCTTGCCGCGAATCGGCAGCAGCGCCTGGAACTCGGAGTTCCGGGCGAGCTTCGCCGTGCCCAGCGCGGAGTCGCCCTCGACGATGAACAGCTCGCTGCGGTCGACGTCGTCGCTGCGGCAGTCCGCGAGCTTGGCGGGCAGCGAGGAGGACTCCAGGGCCGTCTTGCGGCGCTGGGCGTCCTTGTGCTGACGGGCGGCGATCCGCGTACGGGCCGCGGCGACGGCCTTCTCCATGACCACGCGGGCCTGCTGGGCCGCGTCGCGCTTGGTGGAGGTCAGGAACGCCTTGAGTTCCTTGCTGATGACGTTGTTCACGATGCGGCGGGCCGCCGAGGTGCCGAGGACCTCCTTGGTCTGGCCCTCGAACTGCGGCTCGGCCAGGCGGACCGTCACGACCGCCGTGAGGCCCTCCAGTGCGTCGTCCTTGACGATGTCGTCCTCGGCGACGCGCAGCATCTTCTTGGTCCGCAGCACCTCGTTCATCGTCTTGGCCACCGCCTGCTCGAAGCCGGCGACGTGGGTGCCGCCCTTGGGCGTGGCGATGATGTTGACGAACGACTTGAGGGTGGTGTCGTATCCGGTGCCCCAGCGCATGGCCACATCGACGCCCAGGTCGCGGGTGACCTCGGTGGGCGTCATCTGACCGTGCTCGTCCAGGACGGGGACCGTCTCCTTGAAGCTGCCCTGCCCGCTGAAGCGGAGGACGTCGCAGACGGGCCGGTCACTGGCCAGGAACTCGCAGAACTCGCTGATGCCCCCGTCGAAGCGGAAGGACTCCTCGCCCTTGCTGCCGCCCTCGCCGAGCCCGTACTCGTCGCGGACGACGATGGTCAGGCCGGGCACCAGGAACGCGGTCTGCCGGGCCCGCTGGTGCAGGTTGTCCAGCGAGAGCTTGGCGTCCTTGAGGAAGATCTGGCGGTCGGCCCAGTACCGCACGCGCGTGCCGCTGCGGGCCTTGGGGATCTTCTTGGCCTTGCGCAGTCCGCTCTTCGCCTCGAACTTGGCGTCCGGCCCCGCTCCCGCGAACGCCCCGGGAACACCTCGCCGGAAACTGATGGCGTGCGTGTTCCCGTCGCGGTCCACCTCGATGTCCAGGCGGCTGGACAGGGCGTTCACCACGGAGGCGCCGACACCGTGCAGACCGCCGGAGGCGGCGTAGGAGCCGCCGCCGAACTTGCCGCCGGCGTGCAGCTTGGTCATGACGACCTCGACACCGGACAGGCCGGTCTTGGGCTCGACGTCGACCGGGATGCCCCGGCCGTTGTCCCGCACCTCCACGGAGGCGTCGTCGTGGAGGATCACCTCGATGTGGTCGCAGTAACCGCCGAGGGCCTCGTCGACGGAGTTGTCGATGATCTCCCACAGGCAGTGCATCAGGCCACGGCTGTCGGTCGATCCGATGTACATGCCCGGACGCTTGCGCACGGCCTCGAGCCCCTCGAGAACGAGCAGGTGCCGCGCGGTGTAGTTGGACCCGTCCCGGTCTGCTCCTGCCAGCAGCGCAGTGGACGGCACGGATGTCTCGGCGGTCACGCGGTTCGCTCCTCGCTGAATTTCAGATGGGGCCCCGCTGGGTAAGGGCGCGGCTCTGTTCACCGGTCAGAGGGTACCGATGCCTGGTAGAGCCCTTGTAACGCCACCCTCGTCGCGGACTCACCCTAGTCGAGGGTCGCATGCTTGTTCGATCCCTCGATGGGGTGAAGTGCACATCACGTTCCCTTCGAGGCATGAACCATTTAGGCTCCGGGCACGTCCTCATGAACAAACCGGCAACCCAGCCGGCGGGACTGACACTGACCGACTGCGCGAACCCGTACGACACACAGACACGCAATACGGCACATTCGCCGCCAACCGGCAACAGCCGGCCCCTCGGAAAGTTTTTTCGAGGAAAAGCCACGAGCGGGAACGTTTTGGGGCTGGTTGGATGTTGACCCTGGTACGACAGCTCGTCGAGCTAGAGAAGAGGCGACGTGACTACTGTTCTGACTTCCGCAAGCCCGCTGACGGCCGCCGATCGCTGCGACCGCTGCGGCGCCCAGGCCTACCTGCGCGTCGTCCTGCTGAGCGGCGGAGAACTGCTCTTCTGCGCCCACCACGGGCGCAAGTTCGAGCCGGAACTCAAGAAGATCGCCGCTGAGATACAGGACGAGACGGAGCGGCTCACGGCCGTTCCCGAGTCTTCCGCCGAGGAAGAGCGCTGACACTACGCGCCCGACGACGAGCCGAACCGGCACAGGCCGGTGAACGGGCGGCCGCCTCCGCATCCACGGAGGCGGCCGCCCGTGCTCGTGTCAGCGAGCCCTTCAGTGGCCCTCAGACGCCCTCGCGCTGCCGCGCGGCGGTGTCGTCCCATCCCAGCGTCCGCAGCACCGAGGACACGCGTGTGTACACGCCCGGGCTGCCCGGACGCCCGCAGCCGCTCCCCCAGGACACGAGCCCGATGAGCCGCCCCTGGGCGACCAGCGGCCCCCCGCTGTCCCCCTGGCAGGCGTCGCGGCCCCCGACGTCCTCCCCGGCGCAGAGCATCGTGCCGGCGCGGTAGCGGCCGTCGTCACTGCCCGGATACGCCTGCTCGCACAGCGCGTCGGAGAGTACGCGCACGCGGGCCGCCCGCAGGGCGTTCGCGTAGTCCCCGGCACCCGAGGTGTCCCCCCACCCGTAGACGAGCGCGCCCGTCTCCGGGGTGTACGCGGGGTCGCCCTCCGCGGCCATCCCTATGACCGAGCCGGCGGGCAGGGCTTCGGAGAGCGTGAGCACCGCGAAGTCACCGTCGTTGCTCGCGTCGTCGTGCGCCGGGTTGACCCAGACGTCACGCACGGGGATCTCCTGCCCCTCTCCGGACAGCAGGTCGGTGCGGCCGGCGATGATCCTCAGGTCGCGCACCCGCTCGGGCGGCGACCCGAGAACCTCCTCGCCCAGGCAGTGGGCCGCCGTGAGCACGGTGGTGCGGCCGACCGCCACTCCCCCGCAGAACTGTCCCGCCCGAGTACCCCCGAACCGGTCACGGCTGGAGAGGGCGACGGTCCACGGGCTGTCGGACACTTCGACCGGAAAACCCCCGACCACGATGCTGTCGGCGGTTGCGGGGGCGGCGGACACCAGCGGTATCGCGGTCGCCGCGGCCGCCAGGACCAGCGGCCGGGCCAGTGCCCGGGCAAAGAGGCGACGCATGCAGGCTCCTCACTCCGAGATGATGATGGAACACCCAGAGTGATCCAGCCCGCCGTGCCGCGCACCCGCTGATCAACGCGAAGGCCCGGTTCCCCACCTGGTGGAACCGGGCCTTGTCGCTCCGTACGACCGCGATCTAGTCGAGGTAGTCGCGCAGCACCTGGGAGCGCGAGGGGTGACGCAGCTTCGACATGGTCTTCGACTCGATCTGGCGGATGCGCTCACGCGTCACGCCGTACACCTTGCCGATCTCGTCGAGGGTCTTCGGCTGACCGTCGGTGAGACCGAAGCGCATGGAGACGACGCCCGCCTCGCGCTCGGACAGGGTGTCGAGGACGGAGTGCAGCTGCTCCTGCAGAAGCGTGAAGCTGACCGCGTCGGCCGGGACGACCGCCTCGGAGTCCTCGATGAGGTCGCCGAACTCGCTGTCGCCGTCCTCGCCGAGCGGGGTGTGCAGCGAGATGGGCTCGCGGCCGTACTTCTGGACCTCGATGACCTTCTCGGGGGTCATGTCGAGTTCCTTGGCCAGCTCCTCCGGGGTGGGCTCGCGGCCCAGGTCCTGGAGCATCTGGCGCTGGACGCGCGCGAGCTTGTTGATGACCTCGACCATGTGCACCGGGATACGGATGGTGCGGGCCTGGTCGGCCATCGCGCGGGTGATCGCCTGACGGATCCACCAGGTGGCGTACGTGGAGAACTTGTAGCCCTTGGTGTAGTCGAACTTCTCCACCGCGCGGATCAGACCGAGGTTGCCCTCCTGGATGAGGTCCAGGAAGAGCATGCCGCGGCCGGTGTAGCGCTTGGCCAGGGAGACCACCAGGCGGAGGTTGGCCTCCAGGAGGTGGTTCTTGGCGCGGCGGCCGTCCTCGGCGATGATCTCCAGCTCGCGCTTGAGCTTGGGGGCGAGCTTGTCGGCGTTCGCCAGCTTGTCCTCGGCGAACAGGCCCGCCTCGATGCGCTTGGCGAGCTCGACCTCCTGCTCGGCGTTGAGCAGGGGGACCTTGCCGATCTGCTTCAGGTAGTCCTTGACCGGGTCGGCGGTGGCGCCGGCGGCGGCGACCTGCTGGGCCGGAGCGTCGTCCTCGTCCTCGTCGGACAGCACGAAGCCCGCGTTCTCGGTGCCCTCGGGCTCCTCCGTCGCGGCCTTCGGCTCCTCGATCGCCTCGTCCTCGAGAAGCTCGCCGTCTTCCTTCTTACCGGTCGTCTTCTTGGCCGCCGTCTTCTTGGCGGTGGTCTTCTTGGCCGTCGCCTTCTTGGCGGTGGTCTTCTTGGCCGCCGCCTTCTTGGCGGGCGCCTCTTCCTCGACGGCGGGGTCGGTGGCGGGCGCCGCCGGGGTGGCGGGGGCGGTGGCCTTCCTGCTGGTCACCGTCTTCGCCGCGACCGCCTTGGTGGCGGTGCGCTTGGCGGGACTCTTCGCTGCGACGCTCTTTCGGGTGCGCTTGGGCTCCGCGGCACTGACCATCAGCGTCACACCCTCTTCCTCGAGGATCTGGTTGAGGCTGCGCAGTACGTTCTTCCACTGAGTGGCCGGAATCTGGTCAGCTTCGAAGGCCCGACGCACGTCGTCGCCGGCGATCTGCCCCTCAGCCTTTCCCCGCTCAATGAGCGCCATGACAGAGACGGACTCGGCGATCTCCGGCGGGAGCGTACGGGATGTGCTGGCCGACACGAACAACCTCTCGGAACGTTGGAAAACGGCTTCCGGCCCCGTCCATGTCGGACAGGGGCCGACCGCCGACCTGGAAACGGGCCGACGGCGCGGGCGGGGCCGAGGAGATGCACAGCGCCGTCAACGGCGTCCGTATTCCCTCCGCGGCTGTCACCTCTTAGGTCATCGCGTTGCTCCCACGAGCGTTACGCCCAATCCGCGTGGCCCGAGTCACACCCCGTAAGCGCTCAAAACCGGTCAGACACGGATAAGTCAGGTCATCGGCGAACGCATCCCGGCCGAGTGTGGACCTGCAGCCTCTCATCGCACCGTCGGAACACCGTCAGAACACCTCAGAAGACCGTCGGACCCCGCGGAATCGCGAGGGATTCCGCGGGGTCCGCGGTGGCGGCGAACCGGCCGGCCACTGCCAGAGGAGGGGGCTGGCGTGTCCGGCCCGCGCCGGTCGGGCGGATCGCGGTCAGTGCTCGCGCGGGGCGGGCACCACGCGCTCCACCTCGGGGTGGACGGTCAGAAGCTGACGCATGGCCGCCTCGGCCGCCGCGCCGTCCCCCGTGGCGAGGGCGTCGACGATCCTGCCGTGCTGCGCCAGCGACACGTCGTTCGGCCGGTCACAGCCCGTGACCGGGCCGCCCGAGACGTGGAGGGCGGCGGAGACGATCCCGGAGAGGTGGTCCAGCATGCGGTTGCCGGCGATCTGGATCAGCAGCGAGTGAAACTCGGCGTCGGCCCGTGAGAAGGTCAGCGCGTCGCCCTGTGCCATGGCGTGGCCCATGATCCCGACCATGTCGGACAGCCGCTGCTGGATGTCCTCGCGCCCGTGCCCGGCGGCCAGGCGCGCGGCGAGCGGCTCGATCGTCCAGCGCAGTTCGCTGAGCTCGCGGCGCTGGTCGTCGCGCTGCGGCCCGAAGGCGCGCCATTCGATGATGTCCGGGTCGAGGAGGTTCCAGTCGCTTACGGGGCGCACCCGCGTGCCGACGTTCGGACGCGCGCTGACCAGGCCCTTGGCCTCCAGGACGCGCAGCGACTCGCGGACGACGGTGCGGGACACCTCGAAACGCTGGCCGATCTCCTCGGGCACCAGGGGACGGTCGGCACCCAGGTCTCCGGAAACGATCATCTGTCCCAGCTGCTGGACGAGTTGCCCGTGCAGTCCGCGGCCACGGCTGCCCGCGGTACGCCGGCCCACGCGGCCCAGCTCCGGCTCCACCCCTTCCCAGGCGGGCGCCCCGACGCGGTCGACGGGGGGCGCCTCGGCGAAGGGGTAGCGGTCGAGTTCGCCCGGGTTCGCGAGGCCGGAGTCGGCGGAGCGGGCGGCGGTCATCATGGTCTGCGCAAGGGTACTCACGCATCCTTTGTCGGCGCTGTTCCCAACTCCCTTGAGGTCTTTGGTGAAAAGCACACGAAAGGGTGATCGCTCACCTCGTCGCAATTGACGCCTTATCGGAAAGAAATGGGCTTTCCCCGGGGAGTTGCGCACACGGTCGGACCGTAAGGGCGAGGCGGGTGTCACCGGGCCCTGCGGCGCAGGGCCATGAGCAGGTATGCGCAGAGCAGAGTGGTCAGCGACAACGTCATTGCGCTGCCCACGGGTTGGGCGATCACTCTCAGCACCTCGACCAGATACCGCTCGCCACCGAAGGGCCACGTCGTCAGAAGCGCCTCCCGCACCCGCAGGGGCAGGCCGGCGGCGGTCCGCACGGACGGGCCCTCCCAGACCCTTTGTACGAGCGGTACGACGACGACCGGAACGGCCACCACGGCGGCGAGCCCGGCCGTGGTGGACCGGAAGACGCCCGCGGCGAGCAGACCGGACCACGCGCATCCGACGACGAGTCCCAGCCAGCCGGCACCGAGCGCGGCCCAGTCGTCGGGAACCCGGGCGAGCTCCGGTCCGTAGAACAGGTGGAGCACTTCGGCGTCGCAGCCCACCGTCAGGGTGGCCAGTACCAGCGCGGTGACGGCGGAGACGAGGAGTTTGGCGGTCAGCAGTCCCATCCGGCGGGGCACGGTGCCGCGGTCCGCCGCGAGCGCCGGGTGACGGAACTCGTCCCCGAACGCGAGCGCCCCGAGCAGTCCCGCGCCGAGTGCCGCCGGCGGCAGCGGCAGTTCCCGCGGCCAAGCGGCCAGGAGACGCGGCTGAGGCGTGTGCCCGACCCGGGCCGAGAGTACGGCCGCGACGGCGGACACGACGAGGACGACGGCACCGGTGACGAACCCCGTCCTGACGCCGGTCGCCCGGCGCAGTTCGTAGCGCAGCGGACGCAGCGGGCTGGGTGCGGACCGGACGGCGATGGGAGGCGGCAACGTTGCCGCCGCTTCCCGGACGCCCACCGCGTCCGGGGTACGGGCCGCGCGCGGGCGGGGGCGCGGGGTGAAGCGGGGGGTGGTGAGTGCGCGCGGGGGGTGGGGCGCCTTGGCGGGGGTGCGGGTGGTGTTGCAGGTGGGGGTGCTTTCGGGCTGGGGGACGTCGTCAGGCTCGGGAGCTTCGTCGGACTCGGGAGCATTGCCGGACTCGGGTGCGACGTCGGGCTGGGGGACGGTGTCGGGGGCCCGGTCCTCCCTGGGCGCGATGGTGTCGCCGGGCGCACGGGCGGTTGTGGGCGCGGGGGCCACCTCAGGCGCGGGGGCATCTCTCGGCGCGGGGGCATCCTCAGGCGCGACCTCATCCGCAGGGACGACCGTGTCCATCGGCACGCCAACATCCCCAGTCACCGTGTCATCACCGGGCACGGCCGCATCCCGAGGCACCAGAACATCCCCCGGCACGGCAGCACCTCCCGGATGTCGCGGGTCGTCGGCCGTGCGATCGGCGGCGGGGTAGCTCCGGGTGTCCGGCTCTCGCCCGTCCGGGGCCGCCTGCCGCCGTACCGCGGGCGATACGCCCGCCCCGGGACCCATGTCCCCCACCTCGTCCGCAAGTTGGTGCACGAGGATGCCGTGGCGAAAGGCGGTGTCGCCGACTTCGGCGCACGTACTGCCGTACACGGTCAGGCGGTTGCCGCCCTCGCGTACGACCTCGACGGAACGGCGGGTCGCGCGGGCCTCCTTGGTCAGCAGGGCCGCGAGGCGGGCGGCGTGCGGGCTGCGGACGGCGACACGGGCCCGCAGCCGCGTGCGGGAGAAGTCCATCGCCTCCTGATCGGCGACGACCCTGCCCCGTTCCAGGGTGACCACGTGGTCGGCACAACGCGCGGCCTCCTTGGGATCCGCCGTGCTGAACAGCACGGTGCCGCCCTGGACGGCATGAGCGCGCAGCGTGTCGTGGAGCCAACGGGCCTCGCGGGCGTCGAGCGCTCCGGCGGGATCGTCGAGCACCAGGGTGTGCGGGTCGGGGAGCAGGGCGCAGGCCAGCCCGAGGCGCCGGTCCATGCCCCGGGAGAGCGTGCCGAGGCGTTCGTCGCGCAGGCTCACCAGGCCGGCCGCCTCCAGCACCTCGTCGGCCCGCCGGACGGAGACCCCGGCCGCCGCGCACAGCATGCGGAGATGACCGCGAACGGTGCGGGCCGGGTGCCCCGGCACATCCCCCAGGAGCACGCCCACCTCGCGCGAGGGGTGGGCGATGCGATGCAGGGGACGGCCTCTGAAGTAGGTGAGACCACGACCGTGTTGCAGTTCGAGCATGAGTCTGAGCGCCGTCGTCTTGCCGGCGCCCGACGCTCCGAGCAGTGCGGTGACACGGCCCGCGCGCGCCTCGAAGGAGACGTCGTCGACGGCGGGCGGAAGCTCTTTGCGGGGATTGCTGGTCAGTCCGAAGGCCTGGATCACCCGTAGCAAGATAGCGCCCCATACCCGATTTTTCGGGCATCGCAAGCCCTGTCGGGCCCGCGGGTGACCGGCCCAGCGATCCCTGGGCCGGCGTCACACCTCCGGACGCAGCATCGGGGGGTTGAGGAGAGTCGCACCGCCTGCCCGGAAGAGCTGGGCGGGGCGGCCGCCCTGGCGGGTGGTCGTCCCGCCGGTGGGGACGAGGAAGCCCGGCGTACCCGTCACCTTGCGGTGGAAGTTGCGCGGATCGAGCGCCACGCTCCACACCGCCTCGTAGACCCGGCGCAACTCGCCGACGGTGAACTCGGGCGGGCAGAAGGCGGTGGCCAGCGAGGAGTACTCGATCTTGGAGCGGGCTCGTTCCACCCCGTCCGCCAGGATCTGGGCGTGATCGAAGGCGAGCGGCGACACCGGCTCGCCGTCCCGGCCGTGACCGGCCTGCTCCAGCAGTTCCTCGACCGGTGCCCAGCGCGCGTTGCTCGCGTCACCGCCCGCCCGGGGCGCGGGCAGGTCGGGGGCCAGGGCGAGGTGGGCGACGCTGACCACGCGCATCCGGGGATCGCGCTCGGGGTCGCCGTACGTCGCGAGCTGCTCCAGGTGGGCACCGGTGTCCTGGGTGGGTGCGGCGGGGTCATGGACACACAGCCCCGTCTCCTCGGCCAGTTCCCGCGCCGCCGCCTGCGACAGGTCCTCATCCGCCCGTACGAAACCGCCGGGCAGGGCCCAGCGCCCCTGGAACGGCGGCTCGCCCCTGCGCACCGCCAGCGCGCACAGGGAGTGGCGGCGCACGGTCAGTACGACCAGGTCCACGGTGACGGCGAAGGGCGGAAACGCTGACGGGTCGTAGGGCATGCGGCGATCATAGTCGTCTGCCTGACGATAAACACTCCCTTCGCCGGCCGCTTCGGCGGCTGGTCCGCGCCTGTCGGTCGTTCGTCCCTCCCTCTGCTCGCCGCGCCCCCTGCCAGAACATGTCGTGCCAGGTCAGGAACCCAGTTGGAGTCCGTCGGCGGCCTCTTCGACCATGGCCAGGCCGAGTCTGCTGACCCGCACCGAGAAGGGTTCTCCGGCGACCCGCAGCCCCGTCAGCCCGAGCTCTCCCAGGGCGCGCCGCGTACCGGCCGCAGGGTGACGGTTCCGGCGGGGGCATCGGGCCGGATGCCCGCGAGCGTGGTCAGCAGCAGCACTCCGGCGGAGGCCGCGGTGGCGGCGGGGCGGCAGGCCGCCGGGTGCGGCAGCGGAGCGCCCGCGCCGGTGCGCTGCTCCCCCGCGTACATCTCCGGCAGCCGGTGCCCGAAGGTGCCGGCCGCGGCCAGTACGCCGCGCAGCAGTGAGCCCGCCTCCTTGTCGTGTCCGGCAGCGAACAGACCCGCCACCGCGATGGCCGTCTCATGGACCCGCACCGCCCCCGCCCGGTGCCCGAGCGGGTTGTATCCCTCTTCCTTTCCCGCCAGTCCGCGCAGTCCCCAGCCCGAGTCCATGAGCGGGTTGCCCAGCAGCCGGGCGAGTTGACCGGTCTGGACGGGATCGAGCAGGCCGGGGGCCAAGGTGCCCCCGCCGAGCAGTCCCGTGTCGAGGAGGTGGGCGGCCACCGCGCTCAGGTGGGGCACGAGGCGTCCGTCCGGAGTACGAGCCGCCGCGGGCCGTCCGCCGGCCGGGTCCTCGATCCAGAAGTCCCGCCGGAACGCCGTGCACAGGTGCCGGGCCCATTGCCGCAGCGCGTCACCGCCCGGTCTGCCGAACGCCTCCAGCAGATCGGCGCCCAGCATGGCGGCCCGCAGGGCGTGGGCCTGGGTTTCGCAGCGGAAGGGTCCGTCGGGGTACGGGTCGGGCACATAGGTGCCGTCCCCGACGGTGGCCCGCAGCCAGGTCAGACACCGCTCGGCCGCGGGCATCAGCTCACTCGTCTCGCGCTCGCCGAGCCCCCAGCGCCAGGCCTCCGCGAGAAGCACGGGGAAGAGCAGGGTCGCCTCTGTGCCGGTGCAGCCCGGCGGCAGATGCGGGCCGGTGTCACGCCTGGGGCCGGGGATCAGGCCGGTTCCAGGCCCGGGGCCCCGGTTCTGGGTGCGGGCGAGGGCGCGCAGCGTGCCCGCGGCGAGCCGGGTGCCGAGGGGAAGCGCCATGCGGGCGGCGGCGAGGGCCTCGGCGGGGGCCTGGCCGCAGCGCCAGGGAACACCGGCCGCGACATGGACGTCGGCGGGATGCTCGGGATCGCGCAGCAGCAGGGCCCGCAGGTCCTCGATGCTGGTCCTCAGAAGGGCGGAGACCTCGGGATCGTCACCGGTGGCCTGCGCGGACGCCAGCGGATCGGCCGCCGTACGGCCCACGGACCGGACCGGGCCCGCGCCGTCCGGCCGTACCCGCAACTCGACGGTCGCACTGCCGCGCGGAGGCAGGACGAACTCCCACCTCAGCAGTCCTGCGGAGGCCAGCGCCTCGGTGGGTGCCGGGACGGCCGTGACCGACGCCCCGCCGGCGGCGCGGGACCAGCGCAGGCCCGAGTCGTGGACGGCGGCCCGGAGGCCGGGGCCCGCCCTGCCCGCGGCGATCGCCCCCAGGTCGGCCAGGTCCGTGCCGAGGGCCACCTCGACCGGCAGGCGCAGCGGGCGGGGCGCCCAACTGCGCAGCGTGATCAGCTCCGTACCGTCGGCCTGCCGGATCCGCTCGACCACGACGTCCGGATCCGGCCCGGGCGCGGACGACGTCCGAAGCGTGCCCACGAAGCACGTACGGTCGGCTCCGGCCATCCGGGCCTGCGACGGAAGCGGTTCACGCCCGGCCACCCGAAGGTGGCACCGGGACAGGAGACGTCGCCCCGCGCGGTAGAACCCCTCCAGCCCGAGACCGGTCAACTGCCCCTGCTCCGTGCAGATCACGAGGCCGGGGAGGGCCACCCCGATCAGGGTCTGGTGCGTGGGCGGCAGTTCCCCGGGCCTGTGCGACGTCGCGGCCGGCACCGCACGCGGGGTGGGCGCCTCCGCGTCCGGCGCCGAGTCGAGGAGGGCCGGGCCCGGGAGGGAGGGCGTCGGCCGAGGGCGGACCTTCGGCGGGCCGAGGTTCTGTTCCGGCCTCTGGTCGTGCCTTCTGACCGGCGCCACGGAACCGGTGAGAGACGGCAGCGTGGGCCTCCGGCCGGAGGTGGCGGTGTCCGTCCCGGCGTAGGACGGGGGCTGCTGGTGCATGAAGAGCTCCCTCTCTTCTCGGTGCGCCTCGGGCGACGGAGCGCCGCGGGCCGATCGCCGGTCGCCGGTCGCCGGTCGCCGGTCAGGGACAGCGTGGTGCGGGGTGGGACGGTCAGGCATGGCATGGCATGGCGGGGCGGGGCGGGGCGCGATGCGGTGGCGGGGCAGTCCGGCAGTCCGGGCGCTCCGCCACTCAGGTGAACGGAGCGGATGTCCTCCGGGTCACGCGGCGCACCGCCCGTTGTCCGGCGGGCGGGAACGGGGCCCTCAGCGCCCGTGACACCCCGCGCGTCGGGTCCTTCCTCTCGCGCCTCACAGACGGGAGCACGGCACGCGCTCTCCCCTGCCCGTACCCCCCGGCGGCGCGAGGGGTACGACACCGGCCCACCAACGGCACGGAGTCGCGCAGCACCACCCCGCATCCGCCCCGCCCTGTCCTGCTCTGCCCCCGTGCGCCTGCCTCCTGTCCCGCCCCCTCCGGGCCCGACGCCCGCGTCGGCTCGCGCTGCCGCCAATCGTCACGTCAAGGTCACGCACCACCCCCTTCGGTCCCGCACTCGCCCCCGCGTGCCCTCTCCGCGCAGGCTTCCCTCCGGTCCGTGGCCTTCGTCCCCGAGGCGTTCGCACGCGTACGGTCGGTCCGCGCGGCGCCCGGACGTCCGTCGCTCACGGGAGTGCGGGGACGCACTACCCGCGCGGTTCCCGCCGCACGGCTCTGCGCCCTCGCGCGGCGGCGGACTCCGTCGGCCGGGGCGACGGTGCGTGCGCGACGCCGGCGCCCGGAGGGCGGCTGCTGAGCGGGCGGCGGACCGGAGAGCGGCTGCGGCGCAGGCTGGTGGTCGGCCGGCTCGGGCCTCACGGGCCCGACCGCCTCACCCGCGTCCGGGGAACTGCCCGAGGCACTCCCGCGGTCCGCGCGCTCCGCGCGCAGACAGCGGCGGACCGACTCGGGGTCGAGACCCTCGTTGCACGCCTGGTGCAGGAGCCGGGCGAACAGGTAGTCGGGATCCGCCCCGAGCGCCATGGCCAGGGCTTCCCGTGCCTCCAGTTCGTCTCCGGTGGACCAGGCGACCCAGCCCGCGAGAGTGAGCGGAGCGGCCGCGTGCTCGCCGTACGGCATGACGCAGCGACGGGCCAGGGCACGCCAGAGGCGGAGCGCGGGACCCGCCTCACCGCCCTCCATCCACTCGGCCGCACGGTCACGCGTCGTGCGGTCCTGGAGGCCGAGGATCAACGCCGCCGCCTCGTCGTGCGCGAGCAGGTGGTCGTCGCGCAGGTCCTCGGCGGGGACGCCGGACACCGGCGGGGCCTCGGCGAGGCGCCGCATGACCCGCTGGGCCAGCCCGAGTGTCTCCTCCGCGACGTCCGGGCGGCCGGCGGCGTCGAGGATCCGGGAGACCAGTGTCATGGCCGCCGCGTCCAGCGCGGTCCGCTGGTCGCCCGCAGAGGCGTCCTCGCGGGGAAGCAGCCTGGCCCTGAGATCGCTCAGCGAGCCGCGTACCTGGACGCCCGCGTAGGTGGCCGCCGCGGCCAGCACGGACGTGCCCGGCAGGCCCATGGGGACGCCCTCGACCGGACAGCATGCCTGGTCGTCGCAGCAGTACGACCAGAAGCGCCCCGCCGAGATGCACAGCGCCTCGACCACGGGTACGTCGAGGGCGCCGCACTCGACGCGCAGTCGCTGGGCCAGCGGACGCAGTCGCTCCATGACCTGTCGGCCGGTCTCGCCGGGCGCCGGTTCCTGGCAGAGGTAGGCGACCATCTGCTCGGGCCGTGCTCCCCGGCGCTCGCTGCCGGTCACGAGGCCGTGGACCAGTTGTCCGGCCGCGCCCGCCCAGTCGTCCGCGTTCGACGGGATGCCGAGCCGGGCCCGGCCGCCGAATCGGCCCCGGCCGTCCCGGTCACGCAGAGCGAGCAGGACGATGCTGTCCTCGGGGCGGTACCCGAGGAGGTACGGCAGGGCGTCGGCCAGTTCGGCGGGGGTGCGCAGCGTGACCTGGTGCTCGTCGGCCGGGCTGTCGTACGGCGTGCGGGGTCCTCGGCCCGGCTGCACGGGCCCGGGGATGTCGCCGCCGTCGGGAGATCCAGTCGTTTCGCTGTGGTTCGTCATGGCCCGACGATCTCGCGGATCAAGGAATTCCGCTTTGGCCTGTGGATAACTCCCGCCAGGGACACGTCACCTGCCGGTGCCCGCGGCCACCGCCCGCGGGCCGTCGGTCCCGGCCCGGCGTCCGGCTGTCAGTCCCGTCCTGTTGTATGGAGCGCATGGAGCACACGAGCAACGCGGATCTCCGGACAGCGGCAGACAAGGTCCTCGCCCGCCTCGTCGGGGACGCCTCCGGCACCGCCCGGCTGCGGGAGGACCAGTGGCGGGCGATCGAGGCACTGGTCGCCGACCGCCGCCGTGCCCTGGTCGTCCAGCGCACGGGGTGGGGCAAGTCCGCGGTCTACTTCGTGGCGACCGCGCTGCTGCGCGAGCGCGGCGCGGGGCCCACGGTCATCGTCTCCCCCCTGCTGGCGCTGATGCGCAACCAGGTCGAGGCCGCGGCCCGGGCCGGCATCCACGCCCGGACCATCAACTCCTCCAACACCGAGGAGTGGGACGCGATCCAGACCGAGATCGCGGCGGGCGGGGCCGACGTCCTGCTGGTGAGCCCCGAGCGGCTCAACAACCCGGACTTCCGCGACCAGGTGCTGCCCAAGCTCTCCGCGGCGACCGGGCTGCTCGTCGTGGACGAGGCCCACTGCATCTCCGACTGGGGCCACGACTTCCGCCCGGACTACCGGCGGCTGCGCACGATGCTCGCCGACCTCCCGCCCGGAGTGCCCGTCCTGGCGACCACGGCCACCGCCAACGCGCGCGTGACCGCCGACGTGGCCGACCAGCTCGGCACCGGTGGCACCTCGGACGCGCTGGTACTGCGTGGCCCGCTGGACCGGGAGAGCCTGAGTCTCGGTGTGCTGCGGCTGTCCGACGCCGCACACCGGATGGCCTGGCTCGCCGACCACCTCGACCGGCTCCCTGGCTCCGGGATCATCTACACGCTCACGGTGGCCGCCGCCGAGGAGGTCACCGCCTTCCTGCGGCAGCGCGGCCACACCGTGGCCTCCTACACCGGCAAGACGGAGAACGCGGACCGGCAGCAGGCCGAGGACGACCTGCTCGCCAACCGGGTCAAGGCTCTGGTCGCCACCTCGGCGCTGGGCATGGGCTTCGACAAGCCCGACCTGGGTTTCGTCGTGCACCTGGGTTCGCCCTCCTCCCCCATCGCCTACTACCAGCAGGTCGGACGTGCCGGGCGCGGTGTCGAGCACGCCGAGGTGCTGCTGCTGCCGGGGAAGGAGGACGAGGCCATCTGGGAGTACTTCGCCTCGCTGGCCTTCCCGCCGGAGGACCTGGTGCGCCGCACGCTCGACATCCTCGCGCGCGCCGAACGGCCCCTCTCCCTGCCCGCCCTGGAGCCGTTGGTGGAGCTGCGCCGGTCCCGCCTGGAGACCATGCTCAAGGTCCTCGACGTGGACGGTGCGGTCAAGCGGGTCAAGGGCGGCTGGATCGCCACCGGACAGTCGTGGACATACGACGCCGAGCGGTACGACTGGGTCGCGCGGCAGCGGAGGGCCGAGCAGCAGGCGATGCGCGACTACGCCTCGACGACGGACTGCCGGATGGAGTTCCTGCAACGCCAGTTGGACGACGAGGGGGCCAAGCCCTGCGGCCAGTGCGACAACTGCGCGGGCCCGCGCTTCACCGCGGACACCTCCACCGACGCCCTCGACGCCGCCCGCGTCGACCTGGAACGGGCCGGTGTCGAGGTGGAGCCGCGCCGCATGTGGCCCACGGGGCTGCCGGCGATCGGCGTGGAGCTGAAGGGACGCATCCCGGCGGCGGAGCAGGCCGGTCCGGGCCGGGCGTTGGGCCGCCTGTCCGACATCGGCTGGGGCAACCGGCTACGGCCGATGCTGTCGGCACAGGCTCCGGACGGTCCGGTGCCGGACGATGTCGCGAACGCCGTCGTGTCGGTCCTCGCCGACTGGGCGAAGGGGCCCGGCGGTTGGGCCCCCGGCGCGCCGGACGCCCGGCCGCGTCCCGTCGGTGTGGTGACCGTCGCCTCACACACCCGGCCTCAGCTGATCCAGTCGCTCGCGGCACGCATCGCCGAGGTCGGCCGGCTGCCGGTGCTGGGGTCGGTCGAGTACACGGGGGAGGCGCCCAGGGCGTCCCGCAGCAACAGCGCGCAGCGGCTCAAGGCACTCGACGGCGCGCTGACGGTACCGCCGGCCCTCGGCGCCACGCTCGCCGGCCTGGAGGGCCCGGTGCTCCTCGTGGACGACTGCACGGAGACGGGCTGGACCCTGGCGGTGGCGGCCCGGCTGCTCCGTCGCGCGGGCGCGCGGGAGGTGTTGCCACTGGTCCTGGCCGTGCAGGGGTGAGCGCCTGTTCCGGACGGACGGTGCCCGACCGGAACCGCGCGCGGCTGTGGGAGGTGCGTTCCGTGCGTCGTGCGACCGCTCCCTGGGTAGGGATATAGGACGCGCATCGTCCGATATCGGTCGTCGGTCCCAATTGCTCGTTGCCGCAGCCCAGTTCGACAGGAAGAATTGGAGTCCGCTCCCCGCACGGCTCGTCCGTGATCCGGCAGGGCTTCACTGCGGTGCGCGCTCCCCCGAATCCGACCCCGCCCGCAGTATGGGCGCGTAGCCGAAGGGAGGAACGTGACCTTCGGATTCGCTCCGCCCTCGGCGGCGTCGTTGTCGTCGTCCGCCGCTTCCGCCACTCGCATGCTCGAACCGGCGGAATGGGCCGCCGCCGGTATCCCGCTGCTGCGCAATCCGCGGGAGGTCGTCAGCGGACTGCACTCGCGGCACCGGCCGGGGCCGGCGACCGCGATCGTGGCCGTTCTGGATCCGGACGAACGACTGCGTGCGAGCGCCTCGTTCACCAGCCGACGGGCCCCGGCCGACGGCTGGATGTTCCGCAACGCGCTGCTCGCCCAGCTGCGCCGCGTCATCCCGCACGACCTGCGGCGCCGCACCCCGGTGCGTACCGCCGTACTGCTCTACTGCCGTGAGGGCGAAGCGCGTTGGACGGAGGAGGACGGCGCCTGGATGTGGGGCCTGCGGGACGCGTGCACGTTGCACGGGCTCCGCTGTGGCGCGTACATCACGCTGACCCGTGACGGCTGGCAGGTGCTGGGCGAAGGCCGCGGCGGGCGCCGGCCCAACACGGCGTCCGCGCCGGAGCCGTTCGCCACGTCGGAGACGCCGCCCCCGCCACCGCGTACCGGCGGCGTCGCCTCGGACGTCCTGCGCCGCGCGGCGGCTCGCTGAGCCCAGCCACCGGCACGGCGCGCTCCGAGCCAGCGCAGGGACGTCACGGGCCCCTGCGTACCGACCGCGGACCCACGCCTTGCACCGCCCGCGCTGATCGACGCCAGTGCACCGACGGGCGCGCCACCGCGCCCACCGCGCCCACCGCGCAGTCGCACGCCACCGCGCGATCCGCACGCCACCTCGCCGACCGCACGCCACCGCCACCGGCCGCGCACCACGGCGTCTGTCTACGCCACCCCTCCGACCGCACCGCGTCGGCTGCCCGGGCACGCCGGAGCAGCCACCGTGCGGAGAGGGGACCGGTCGGTGGCCCCCTGGGTCACACCGGCGTCCGCGCGCGGCGGAACGGACTCAGACGCCCGCGCCCAGCACCGAGTTGATCCGCTGCGGGTCACCGCAGACGATCAGCAGGGCGCCTGCCCGGGAGTGGGCCGCGGACAGGGCGGTGACAGCGGCGGCTTCGGGGCCGCCGTTGATCGCGGCCACGACCACGGCTCGCGACGCGGCACGGTCCGCGACGGCGGCGTCCGCGTAGAAGACGTCGTCGCCCGCGTCGTGCTGAGCCCAGTAGGCGGCTTCGCCGAAGGACAGTTCGTGGGCGGCCCACGGGTGAGGATCGCCGGTGGTGATCACCAGCACGTCACCGGGGGCACGGCCCGATTCCAGCAGCAGGTCCACGGCCTCCTCGGCGGCGTCGAGCGCGCCTTCGGGCGAGGCCGGGATCAGCTGGATCTGCGGGGTGGCCGAGGCGGCCGGGACGGCGGCCGGAGCGGCCGGACCCGACGGACCGGGCTTGGCCGCGGCCGCGTCGCGGGACGCACGTGGCGACGGCGGCGCCGGTCGCGCCGGGCCGGGACGACCGGGGCGCGGCGGAGCTACGGGACGGGGGCCGGGTACGGGGCGAGGGGTCGGCGCGGTGCGGCCGCTGGCCGGAGTGGCGCGGGGACCCTGGGCCTTCTCGTGAATCTGAGGCTCCTCGGGAATGAGAGGCATGAGCTGATATTTATCAAACGTTGGTGCGGCTCGCGTCGGCGGGTGGCACATATCTGCGAGCGGAACCGTCAGAAATCGAATCCGAGCTGACCCTCGATCTCCGGAACGCTTCCGTCCACCCAACTGCGGACCTTCTTGAGGTGCCGCCACTGGGGCAGCGCATCAAGATACGCCCACGACAACCGGTGGTACGGGGTGGGGCCCCGCTCCGCCAGCGCGGCCTTGTGCACGGGCGACGGATACCCGGCGTTGTCCGCGAAACCGAAGTCTGCATGGTCGACACCCAGTTCGGCCATCATTTTGTCCCGCTGGACCTTGGCGAGCACCGAGGCGGCCGCGACGGCCACGCACGACTGGTCGCCCTTGATCACCGTGCGGACCTGCCAGGGCGCCCCGAGGTAGTCGTGCTTGCCGTCGAGGATGACGGCGTCGGGGCGGACCGGCAGGGCTTCCAGGGCACGCACCGCCGCCAGTCGCAGCGCCGCGGTCATCCCCAACGCGTCGATCTCGTCGGGAGAGGCGTGCCCCAGGGCATAGGACGTGACCCAGCTGTGCAACTCCGCCGCGAGTGCGGTGCGTCGCTTGATCGTGAGCAGCTTGGAGTCGGTGAGACCGGCCGGGGGCCGGCGCAGCCCGGTGATCGCGGCGCAGACGGTGACCGGACCGGCCCACGCACCGCGCCCCACCTCGTCGACACCGGCAATGATCTTCGCCCCGGTCGTGGCGCGGAGAGAGCGCTCGACGGTGTGCGTAGGTGGTTCGTACGGCATGACGCCCTAAGCCTACGCCGCCCCGGATCTCCGGCGACACCCCGGTTCCCCGAACGGGACCGGGCCGCTCGCGCCCCGCGGTCAGGCGCCGTCGGGCCGCAACAACGGCATCATGAGCCGGTCGATCATCTCCTCGACCTCTTGGTCCGTCCATTCGCTTCCACAAATTTTCGAGCGGTACATCATCATCGCGGGGACGGCGTCGAAGACATAGCCGTTCGCCGCGTCGCGTCGGACCTCTCCCCGCTCGATTCCACGGTTGATGACCTCGCGGAGCATCGCGAGGGTCGGTTCGACCACCCCCTTGATGATGACCGCGTGGAAGCGCTCCGCCTGCACGTTGTCGCATTCGTGAATGACGGATCGCAGGGCGAGCCCGGACCTGGAGAACATCGCGTCGCGCGCCCTGAGGCACAGGGCCAGAAGATCGTCGCGCACGCTCCCCGCATCCGGCACCGAGTCGAACCGCGGGAGGCCGGAGCGCAGCGCGTCGGCCACGAGGTCCTCCTTCGACGGCCAGCGACGGTAGACCGCCGCCTTGCCGGTCTGGGCGCCGGCGGCCACACCCTCCATCGTCAGGCCGTTCCAGCCGACGGTGCCGAGTTGTTCCAGCGCGGCGTCGAGGATGGCGCGCTCCAGGACCGCGCCGCGCCGGCGAGAGGGTGTCTGGGCGGAGGCGGCCACCCAGTGCGAAGCAACCATGTCGAGGGCTCCAGATCAGCGGGTTGTTCGAGGACGCGGGGCGCTCCGCGCGGCCACAACGGGGGACGGCCACGCGACAGCGCACTCAGTGAACGCTTGCGTTCACTGTCGGGGAGTCACTAACGTTGAAGCAACAGTGAACGCGAGCGTTCACTATGTCAGTCGTGGGGGACACATGGTGACAACCTCTTCTCTGATCAAAGACCGAAAGCCGGGAGCCGCCCGCCGGGAGGGGCGCCCCGGCATCGCACTCACCGTCATCGCGGCCTGCCAACTCATGGTGGTACTCGACGCGACGATTGTGAACATCGCTCTCCCGCACATTCAAGAAGCGCTCAGCTTCAGCACCACCGACCTCACCTGGGTCGTCAGCGCCTACACCCTGACCTTCGGCGGTCTGCTCCTGCTCGGTGGCCGCGCCGGTGACATCCTCGGCCGCCGCCGGGTCTTCATGACCGGCATCCTGCTGTTCACCTTCGCCTCGCTGCTCGGCGGCTTCGCCCAGGAGCCCTGGCAACTGCTCGCGGCGCGCGTGCTGCAGGGCGTCGGAGGCGCGATCGCGTCGCCCACGTCGCTGGCCCTCATCACCACGACCTTCCCCGAGGGCCCGGAACGCAACCGGGCCTTCGGCGTCTTCGCCGCCGTGTCCGCGGGCGGTGGCGCCATAGGCCTGCTCGCGGGCGGCATGCTCACCGAGTGGCTCGACTGGCGCTGGGTGCTCTTCGTCAACGTGCCGATCGGCATACTGATCGCGGTGCTCACCCCGCTGTACATCAGCGAGTCGCAGCGGCACTCCGGACGCTTCGACATAGCGGGGGCGGTGACCTCCACCGCAGGCATGGCGTCCCTCGTCTACGGCTTCATACGCGCCGCGGAGGAGGGCTGGCGGGACAGCCTGACCATCGGCTCCTTCGTGGCCGCGGTGGTTCTCCTGCTCGCCTTCGCGTTCATCGAGTCGAGGGCCAAGGAGCCGATCACTCCGCTGCGGATGTTCGCCGACCGCAACCGCTCGGGCACGTACGTGATCATGCTGAGCCTGGCCGCCGCGATGTTCGGGATGTTCTTCTACATCGTGCTGTTCGTCCAGAACGTGCTGGGCTACACGCCCATCCAGGCGGGTCTGGCCTTCCTGCCGGTCACGGTGGTGATCGCGCTCGGCGCGGGTCTGTCGCAGCGGTTCCTGCCGGTCTTCGGCCCGAAGCCGTTCATGCTCGTGGGCTCGGCGCTCGCCGCGGTGGGGCTCGGCTGGCAGGCCCTCATCAGCTCCGACAGCTCCTACGTCGGCGGCGTCCTGGGACCGATGCTGATCTTCGGACTCGGCATGGGACTGAACTTCGTGACGCTGACGCTGACCGCGGTCTCCGGAGTCGCCCAGCACGAGGCGGGGGCGGCGTCCGGCCTGCTCAACGCGATGCAGCAGGTGGGCGGTTCGATCGGCCTCGCCATCCTGACGACGATGTTCGGCACCGCCGGCAAGGACGAGGCGGAGAAGCAGGTGCAGGACTTCCTCACCAACGGCACGCCGGAACAGAAGGCGGAGTTCGCGCAGACCCACCAGCTGCCGGCGCCGTGGGCGCACGACGTGCTGGCGCAGGGCATCTCGGCGGCCTTCATCCCGGCCGCCGCCATGGCCGTACTCGCCCTGGCCACGGCCTGGCTGGTGATCCGGGTGCGCAAGAGCGATCTGGAAGCGCTGTCCGGCTCGGCGGGGCCGGGGATCGGCTGACGGCGGAGCACCCGGGGCCGAGAGGGAGCCACCGGTGGGCGTCGCACGCGCCCGCCGGTACCCGCCCGGCCCGCTCCCGGCCGGCGACGGATTCGACGGGTCGGACAGCCGGAACAGCCGTGCGAGCAGCGCGAGAGCCGACAGCACGGGAGCCGGCGGCACGACCGACAGCACCAATGGAACCACCGCTCCCACCCCCTCGTGACACGCGGACGCCGCTCCGGGTTCGAGCCCGCACGGCCGATGTCATGACAACGGACAAGCCGTCACGGAGAGTTCCCGCGCGCTACGCAGAGTTCACGCACGACACGCAGTCACTGGGGCGTGTCTGACACCGTCATCCACTCGGGCAGCGCCTCGACGCGTCCCGACCACTCGGCCGGGGGCGCTCCCGCCTTTGTGGCGGCCACCACCCCGCCCGCGATGGCGCAGGTCGTGTCCACGTCGCCACCGACCTGGGCGGTCGTCCAGAAAGCCCGCTCGTAGTCACCGAGGGCGCGCGCGGCGGACCAGAGGGCGAAGGGAACCGTGTCGTGAGCGGTGGTCCGCCTGCCGCAGCCCAGTACGGCCGCGACCGTGGCCGCGTCGCCGTAGTCGAGCATGTCCCGGGCGCGTCGCAGTCCGGCGCCGACCGCGCTCTTCGGTACCAGGGCGATGACCCCGTCGAGGAGCGCGTGCGGGGTGGGCGGGCCGGCGGGGTCCGCGGCCAGCGCGGCGGCCGCGGCGACCGCCATGGCGCCGACCACCGCCTCACGGTGCTGGTGCGTGGGATAGGCCGAGATCTCCGCCTGGTGGGTCGCCTGCTCCGGATCGTCCGCGTACCAGGCGCCCAGCGGCGCGATCCGCATCGCGGCACCGTTGCCCCAGGATCCCTGGCCGTTGAACAGGGCGGCGGCGAGCTCGCGCCAGTCACCGCCTTCCCGGACCAGGCGCAGCAGCCGGTTGACCGCCGGGCCGTAGCCGCGGTCGAAGTCGTGGTGGCGGGCGAAGGAGAGCGCCAGCGCGTCCTGGTCGATGCGGTGGTGGGCGGCGAGGACGGACACCACGGAGCAGGCCATTTCCGTGTCGTCCGTCCACTGCCAGGTACCGGGCGGCAGCTCTCGGCGTTTCAGCAGCGGGTAGTTGTCGGGCACGAAGAACTGTGAGCCCAGCGCGTCCCCGACGGACAGTCCGCGCAGGCTGGACAGGGCCCGGTCGAGGCGCCCGTCAGGAGATGAATGAGCGGTCATCGCACTGCCACTCTATCCGGTGATCCCGTACGGTTCCGGATCTCGCCAGCGTTCGAAGGGCCGGTCAAGGGTGTACTTGCCGTCCTGACCGAGAACGAGCATCCGCATCTCGGCGTTCCCCGGGTTGGACAGCGACTCGAACTCCGCGACCGTCCAGTGGAACCACCGCATGCAGAACAGCCGCATGGCCAGGCCATGGGTCACCAGGAGCACGTTCGGCGGGTGGTCGGGGTCCTCGAAGCTGCGGAACAGACTCTCCAGGAAGCCTCCGACCCGGTCGTACACGTCGGCACCGGACTCGCCCTGGGCGAAGCGGTAGAAGAAGTGACCGTAGGCGTCCCGGTAGGCCTTCTGCAGCCGTACGTCGTCGCGGTCCTGCCAGTTCCCCCAGTCCTGCTCACGCAGCCGGGGCTCCTCCCGTACGCGTATGAGGTCGGGGTCGAGATGGAAGGCGGCCAGCGTCTCGTGCGTCCGGCGGTACGGGGAGACGTACACGCTGACCCGTTCGCGTCCGAACACCTCGCGCAGCGTCCTGCCCGTCTCCTCCGCCTCCGCCCGGCCCTGCTCGGTGAGGGCCAGCGCGTGGTCGGGCTCGCGTTCGTACACGGTGTCATCGACGTTGCCCGTCGACTCGCCGTGCCGGACAAGGACGATGCGCCGTGGTCGTGCCATGCCAGAACCCTAGATCGAGTCGGGCGGAACCAAGGACTCGAAAGGGCCCCGTACGGCGTATGTCACACACTCTCCACACCGTGGTCGGCGCCCGCCGGGCGGGTCAGGGCCTCATATGGTCCACGCGGGTTCCAGTTGCACGATGTCCCCCGTCAGAGCCGCGATGTCGGCCTCCGTCTGCGCCCGCAGGGAGAGCCGCTCCACTCGCTCGGTGCGGTACTTGCCGTGCTCGGCGGCCGACCGCCACATGGAGAGCACCAGGTACTCGTGGCCCGGCGCCTCCCCGAACAGCCCGCGGACCATGCCGGGCGAGCCGGCCATCGCGGGGTTCCAGACCTTCTCCTGCATGAGCACGTAGTGCTCGGCCCGCTCCTCGTGGACGCGGCAGAGGGCCACCCGCACCAGGTCGGCGTCGGTGAAACGGGGTTCGAAGCCGGTCTTCACGTCGAACCGGTAGTCGAAGAGTCTGACCTGCGCGTCCTTGAAGGTGCCCGCCTGGGCCGAGGCCAGCCGGTCGTGGGAGCGGGCCATGAAGGAGTCGTAGAAGGCACGGCTCTCCCAGAAGGCGAAGACGTTCGCCACGTCCGGACGCCGCCGGCTCCAGCCACCCCCTTGCCCCCGAAAACCCGGCTCCCCCGGAAGCCCCGCCCACTTTCGCTGCCCCCGCTCGAACCCGCGGCGGTCCACCACGGTGCAGCGAATCCACTTGACCAGCACCGCGCCATGGTAAGGCCAGGAACGTGGCCCGGGTCACTCTCCGGAGGACCGCTTGCCCGCACCCGGCCCCCTGTGCGTGGCAGGATGGACAACCGGCCGTCACCGCTCGGCAGTTGAGGTGGCCGGGCAGGGCGGGTGACCTGGGAAGGGGAAGTCTGTGAACGGCCTCAGCAAGGGCATTCGCAAGGTCGAGATCGCGCTGCGGTGGGACCCGAGTCCGGCGGGGCAGCCGCCCGCCGACCTGGACGTCGTCGCCGGGACCTATCCCGCGGACGATCCGTACGGCGCTCCTTCGTACGTGGTGCACTTCGACAGCCGCTCCCCCGACGGCACCATCTATCTCAACCGGGACAGCCGGGACGGCAAGGGATTCGGCTTCGACGAGGTCATGACGCTGGAGCTGGAGCGGCTCGACGCCCGGTACGCGCGCGTGGTGGTCGGCGTCGCCATCCAGCAGCGCACCGAGGAGCGGACCTTCGGCGACGTGGGCAACCCCGGCCTGCGCATCAGGGAGGGCTACACCGACCTGGCCTCGGACGACTTCGGCGGTGTCCTCGACGCGACGGCCGCGATCGTCGCGGAGTTCGTCCGGGACGAGACGGGGGCGTGGGAGTTCCGCCCCGGCGTGCACGGCTTCGACGGTGACCCCGCCGCCTTCGCCGCCACCATGGGCGCGGCGCGCCGGCCCTGACGGCGCCGACAGGCGTACGCGGCAGGCGTGCGCGGCAGGCTTACGCGGCAGCCCTGTGTAAGGGGCGCTCGTCCCTGGCGGACGCCCCTTACGCACGCGCTCACGGCTCTCGATCGGGAAGGGCGCGCAGCCGCAACCGCGGCGCCCGGTGGTCGGCGAGCCACCGCATCCGACGGTGACCGAGGAGGGGTCGGTGCCACGGCGGACCAGCCGGCGGCCCGGTCAGAGAGGCCCAAGCCACAAGCGGTTTCACCGCACCCCGGCCCTCGCCCCAGCCCCAAAGAGGGGAGGGGTGCCGGTCCAGGACCAGCACCCCTCCCCTCTCAGGAATCACCCGTCAGGAATCACCCGTCAGGTCAGCTGCAACCGCTGGTCGAGCCGCAGCCCTCGCAGATGTAGCAGGAACCGGCGCGCTGCATCTTCGTGCCGCAGGAGAAGCACAGCGGGGCGTCGGCCTGGATGCCCAGCTGCATCTCCACCAGCTCGGCGCTGGTGTGCGCCTGCTGCGGGGCGGGCTTGGCCGCCTCGACCTCGGCCTTCGGCGTGACGACGGCCTTCAGCTCCTGGGCGCGCGGCGCCGACTGGGCCAGGCCCTCGACGTCGACCTCGTCGTCGGCCGGCTCGTACGACCCCGTCTCCAGGTGGCGCTGACGCTCCTCGGCGGAGTGGATGCCGAGCGCGGAGCGCGTCTCGAAGGGCAGGAAGTCCAGCGCCAGGCGGCGGAAGATGTAGTCGACGATCGACTGCGCCATCCGCACGTCCGGGTCGTCCGTCATGCCGGCCGGCTCGAAGCGCATGTTGGTGAACTTCGAGACGTACGTCTCCAGCGGCACGCCGTACTGGAGGCCGACGGAGACCGCGATGGAGAAGGCGTCCATCATGCCCGCGAGGGTCGAGCCCTGCTTGGACATCTTCAGGAAGACCTCGCCGAGACCGTCGTCCGGGTAGGAGTTGGCGGTCATGTAGCCCTCGGCGCCGCCGACGGTGAAGGACGTGGTGATGCCGGGGCGTCCCTTCGGCAGGCGCTTGCGGACCGGGCGGTACTCGACGACCTTCTCGACCGTCTCGCGGATGGTCGCCTCGGCCTTCTCGGTGACCTCCGCCTTCTCCGCGTCCGTGACCGACTTGGTCTTGGCGGAGAGGGGCTGGCCGACCTTGCAGTTGTCGCGGTAGATGGCGAGCGCCTTGACGCCCATCTTCCAGGCCTCGAAGTAGACCTCCTCGACGTCCTCGACGGTCGCCGTCTCCGGCAGGTTGACCGTCTTGGAGAGGGCGCCGGAGATCCACGGCTGGATCGCGGCCATCATGCGGACGTGGCCCATCGCGGAGATGGAGCGCTCGCCCATGGCGCAGTCGAACACCTCGTAGTGCTCGTGCGCGAGACCGGGGGCGTCGATCACGTTGCCGTGCTCGGCGATGTGGGCGACGATCGCCTCGATCTGCTCCTCGTGGTAACCCAGGCGGCGCAGGGCCTGCGGCACGGTGCCGTTGACGATCTGCATCGAGCCGCCGCCGACCAGCTTCTTGAACTTGACCAGGGCGAGGTCGGGCTCGAGGCCGGTGGTGTCGCAGGACATCGCCAGACCGATGGTGCCGGTCGGGGCGATGACGGACGCCTGGGAGTTGCGGAACCCGTTCTTCTCGCCGAGGCGCAGCACGTCCTGCCAGGCCTCGGTGGCGGCCGCCCAGATCGGGGTGTCCAGGTCGTCCATGCGGACGGCCTTGGCGTTCTCGTCGGAGTGCTGCTTCATGACCCTGAGGTGCGGCTGCGCGTTGCGGGCGTAGCCGTCGTACGGGCCGACGATCGCGGCGAGCTCGGCGGAACGCTTGTACGACGTGCCGGTCATCAGGGAGGTGATGGCGCCGGCCAGGGCACGGCCGCCGTCGGAGTCGTACGCGTGGCCGGTCGCCATCAGCAGGGCGCCGAGGTTGGCGTAGCCGATGCCGAGCTGGCGGAAGGCGCGGGTGTTCTCGCCGATCTTCTGGGTCGGGAAGTCCGCGAAGCAGATGGAGATGTCCATCGCGGTGATGACCAGCTCGACGACCTTCGCGAAGCGCTCGACGTCGAAGGACTGGTTGCCCTTGCCGTCGTCCTTCAGGAACTTCATCAGGTTCAGCGAGGCGAGGTTGCAGGACGTGTTGTCCAGGTGCATGTACTCGCTGCAGGGGTTCGAGCCGTTGATACGGCCGGACTCCGGGCAGGTGTGCCAGTGGTTGATGGTGTCGTCGTACTGGATGCCCGGGTCGGCGCAGGCCCAGGCGGCCTCGGCCATCTTGCGGAAGAGCGACTTGGCGTCGACCTCCTCGATGACCTCGCCGGTCATGCGGGACGTCAGGGGGAACTTGCCGCCGTCCTGGACGGCCTGCATGAAGGTGTCGTTCACGCGGACCGAGTTGTTGGCGTTCTGGTACTGGACGGACGTGATGTCGTCGCCGCCCAGGTCCATGTCGAAGCCCGCGTCGCGCAGGGCGCGGATCTTCTCCTCCTCCTTGACCTTGGTCTCGATGAAGTCCTCGATGTCGGGGTGGTCGACGTCGAGGATGACCATCTTGGCGGCACGGCGGGTGGCGCCACCGGACTTGATCGTGCCGGCGGAGGCGTCGGCGCCGCGCATGAAGGAGACCGGGCCGGAGGCGTTGCCGCCGGAGGAGAGCAGCTCCTTGGAGGAGCGGATCCGGGAGAGGTTCAGGCCGGCGCCCGAGCCGCCCTTGAAGATCATGCCCTCTTCCTTGTACCAGTCGAGGATCGACTCCATGGAGTCGTCGACGGACAGGATGAAGCAGGCGGAGACCTGCTGCGGCTGGGGCGTGCCCACGTTGAACCACACGGGGCTGTTGAAGCTGAAGATCTGGTGCAGGAGGGCGTAGGCCAGCTCGTGCTCGAAGATCTCGGCGTCGGCGGGCGAGGCGAAGTACCTGTGGTCCTCGCCGGCCTTCCGGTACGTCTTCACGATGCGGTCGATGAGCTGCTTCAGGCTCACCTCGCGCTGCGGGGTGCCGACGGCGCCCCGGAAGTACTTGCTGGTGACGATGTTGACCGCGTTCACCGACCAGAACTCGGGGAACTCGACGCCACGCTGCTCGAAGTTGACCGAGCCGTCGCGCCAGTTGGTCATGACGACGTCACGACGCTCCCACGCCACCTCGTCGTAGGGGTGGACGCCGGGAGTGGTGTGGACGCGCTCGACGCGGAGTCCCTTGCCCGCCTTCGTGCCCTTGGCGCGGGAACTCCGTGCCGGACCGCTCGCCGTCTCTGTCATGCCGCCTCCCTGTACGGGCGAAAACGCCCTGAAGTGCCCCGCTTGTTCCCGTGGCACGGTGTTCTGTCTTGTATCGCGGGCATCTTTCGCGCCGCCCGCGACAGGTCTTTTGTCTCTCGCCGCCGTCCGGCCGGGCCCGGGCGCCGAAGTCCGGGACCGGCCCGCCGGTCAGTCGGCGGCGGACGCGGGCTCGGGGACCTGTGCCGCCCCCGTGGACCCGCGGTCGTTCTCCCGGCTCCCCGAGCCGGCGTCCTCGCCGCCCTCGCCGGGACGTCCCGTCGCCTCCCTGAGCTCCGCGATCGCGGCCTCGAAGTCCTCGAGCGAGTCGAACGCCCGGTAGACGGAGGCGAACCGCAGATAGGCGACGAGATCGAGTTCCTGCAACGGGCCGAGTATGGCCAGCCCCACGTCGTGGGTGGTCAGCTCGGCACTCCCGGTGGCGCGTACCGCCTCCTCGACCCGCTGGCCGAGCTGCGCGAGCGCGTCCTCGGTGACGGGCCGGCCCTGACATGCCTTGCGCACACCGTTGATGATCTTCGTGCGGCTGAACGGTTCGGTGACCCCGGACCGCTTCACCACCATGAGCGAGCACGTCTCCACGGTCGTGAAGCGACGGGAGCAGTCAGGGCACTGGCGGCGCCTGCGGATCGACGTGCCGTCGTCGGTCGTACGACTGTCGACGACACGGCTGTCGGGGTGCCTGCAGAAGGGGCAGTGCATGAACTCCGAACCCTCCTCACAGCAGACTCAATGACCTCGGAAGACCCTTCAGGCCCCTCCGAAGCAGCCCCCAGCATAGGCGATCGCGGAGGGTCCGAAGACCCGGGGGACCACAACTTGTGGGCTGCTCATGCAATCCAACCACTAGATGTGGGGATTGGCTCATACATACACGCCCTGCACGCGTGTCGCGCCCGTGCGTATACGAGTCGCACGGTCACCGCGCCACGACGCCCGTGCGCGCACACGGGCGCGTCGCCCTGGAGCATGCGGAGATACGGTGGGCGCCGCGGGGAGGGGACGTGGGACTACCGCACAGATGAGGGGCCCAGCCCGTCGAACGGAACGCCGGATGGCAGACTGGAGCAACCTCCCCGAGGGGGTCACCACGGCGGTGAAGAGTACAGCAATGTGACCTTTTGCCCGACGGACACCGCGAGAGCCATACACCCAGAGATGAGATCCGGGCGAGCGATTCGCGTTTTTTCACTCGAACGTGTGTTTGGCGCAACCTTTCGAAAGCTACTACCGTTGTGCAGCAGGGAGACCATCGAGAGGGGCTGACGTGACCACCACCGCCGACAGTGCCACCATCACTGCCCAGGACCGCCCCCAGGGCCCTGAGCCGGTGCACGCCATGAGCGACGCGACGAACCCAGAGGGGCACAAGCGCTCCCTGCCGGGCCGACCTCCCGGCATCCGGGCGGACAGCTCGGGACTCACCGACCGTCAGCGCCGGGTGATCGAGGTCATCCGCGACTCGGTGCAGCGCCGCGGCTACCCGCCGTCGATGCGGGAGATCGGCCAGGCGGTCGGGCTTTCCAGCACCTCGTCCGTCGCGCACCAGCTGATGGCGCTGGAGCGCAAGGGCTTCCTGCGACGCGACCCGCACCGCCCGCGCGCCTACGAGGTGCGTGGCTCCGACCAGGCCGCCTCCGTGCAGCCCACGGACACCGCGGGCAAGCCCGCCGCGTCGTACGTGCCGCTGGTCGGGCGCATCGCCGCCGGTGGTCCGATCCTCGCCGAGGAGTCCGTCGAGGACGTCTTCCCCCTCCCCCGCCAGCTGGTCGGTGACGGTGAGCTGTTCGTGCTGAAGGTCGTCGGCGACTCGATGATCGAGGCCGCCATCTGCGACGGCGACTGGGTCACGGTCCGCCGCCAGCCGGTCGCCGAGAACGGCGACATCGTGGCCGCGATGCTCGACGGCGAGGCCACCGTCAAGCGCTTCAAGCGCGAGGACGGCCACGTCTGGCTCCTCCCGCACAACGCCGCTTACGAGCCCATCCCCGGTGATGACGCGACCATCCTCGGCAAGGTGGTGGCCGTACTGCGCCGCGTCTGAGCGCCACGGCGGGCGGGTGCTCTACAAGAGCGACCCGCCGACCCGACCGGGCCCCGGAACCTCTGCGCCGGTTCCGGGGCTCCGCTCTGTGCGGAACCACCCGGTGACCGGCGCCGAGGCCCGCCCCTCGGGAGGGAGGGCCTCGGTCAGTCGCCCTCTGCCTCCCGCGCGGCCGCGTCGATGGCCGCGAGCGACCTGCGGACCTGATTCCGGTCCGTGGTGAACCAGAAGTCCGGCAGCGACGCCTTGAGATAACTCCCGTAGCGGGCCGTCGCCAGTCGCTGGTCCAGTACGGCGACCACGCCACGGTCGCCCGAGGCCCGTACGAGCCGGCCCGCGCCCTGCGCCATCAGCAGCGCGGCGTGCGTGGCCGCGACCGCCATGAAGCCGTTGCCGCCCGCCTCCTCCACCGCCTTCTGGCGGGCGCTCATCAACGGGTCGTCCGGGCGCGGGAACGGGATCTTGTCCATGACGACCAGCTGACAGCTCGGCCCGGGGACGTCCACACCCTGCCAGAGCGACAGCGTCCCGAAGAGGCAGGTCTGCGGATCGGCCGCGAAGTTCTTGATCAGCTCGCCGAGCGTCTCCTCGCCCTGGAGGAGGATCGGGTACTCCGGGATGCGCGAGCGCAGCTCCTCGGCGGCCAGCTGGGCGGCCCGCATCGAGGAGAAGAGCCCCAGCGTGCGGCCGCCCGCCGCCTGGACCAGCTCCGTCAGCTCGTCGAGCATGTCGCCGCGGTCGCCGTCGCGCGCCGGGCGTGCCAGGTGCTTGGCGACGTAGAGGATGCCCTGCTTGCGGTAGTCGAAGGGCGAGCCGACGTCGACGCCCTTCCACTGGGGCACGTCGTCGCCCTCGGTCCCCTCGGGGGCGAGCCCCAGGGAGGCCCCGACGCCGTTGAAGTCGCCGCCCAGCTTCAGGGTCGCCGAGGTCAGGACGACCGAGCGGTCGGTGAAGAGCTTCTCGCGCAGCAGCCCCGAGACGGACATGGGGGCGACCCGCAGCGAGGCACCGAAACGGTCGTGCCGCTCGTACCAGACGACGTCCCATTCGGAGCCGTTGGTGATCCGCTCGGCCACGTCGTGCACGGACTCCACCGAGGCCAGCGCCTGCTTGCGGACGGCGTCCTCGTCCTGCACGGACTTGTCGCGGGTCGCACCGATCGCGGAGATGACCGTACGACAGGCGTCGCGCAGCGCCATCAGCGCGTAACCGAGGTCCTCCGGGATCTCCTCCAGGCGGCCGGGCAGCGCCAGCTCCATCAGCCGCTCGAAGCCCTCGGAGGCGGTCTGGAGCTGGTCGGCGGCCTTCTCGTTGACCAGCTTCGCGGCCCGCCGCACCGCGCGGTTGACCTGGCCGGGGGTGAGCTCGCCGGTGGCGACCCCGGTGACGCGGGAGACCAGCTCGTGCGCCTCGTCGACGATCAGCACCTCGTGCTGGGGCAGGACGGGGGCGCCCTCGATGGCGTCGATGGCCAGCAGCGCGTGGTTGGTGACGACGACCTCGGACAGCTTGGCACGCTCGCGGGCCATCTCGGCGAAGCACTCGGCGCCGTAGGCGCACTTCGAGGCGCCCAGGCACTCGCGGGAGGACACCGACACCTGCGACCAGGCCCGGTCGGACACGCCCGGCGTGAGGTCGTCGCGGTCGCCGGTCTCGGTCTCGTCCGCCCAGTCACGCATCCGCAGCAGGTCCTGGCCCAGCTTGCTGGTGGGGGCGGCGGCCTCGAACTGGTCGAAGAGGCCCTCTTCCTCGTCCTGCGGGACTCCCTCGTGGAGCCGGTGCAGGCAGAGGTAGTTCGACCTGCCCTTGAGCATCGCGAACTCCGGCCGGCGGCGCAGCTGGGGATGGAGCGCGTCGACCGTGCGGGGCAGGTCGCGCTCGACCAGCTGGCGCTGGAGGGCGAGGGTCGCGGTGGCCACGACGACCCTCTCCCCGTGCGCCAGGGCGGGCACCAGGTAGCCCAGGGACTTTCCGGTGCCGGTGCCGGCCTGGACCAGCAGGTGGGAGCCGCTGTCGATGGCTTCCTCGACGGCTTCGGCCATGGCCACCTGGCCGGGGCGCTCCGTGCCGCCGACGGCGGCGACGGCGGCGTGCAGGAGTTCGGGGAGTGAGGGCTTCGTCATAGCGCGACCACCCTACGGCCCAGGACTGACAAACGGGCGGGCGCCAGAGACGGACGGGGCTGCGGGGAGCGCGAGGCGTGAGGGTCATGACGGGCGTGAGGCGTCACGGAAGGGGCTCCTGGGCGTATGAGGGCTGAGGGCATGGAGAGAGCGAGAGCGGGGGCCGGGGGTGGCACGGCGCTACGGCTGCGCGCGCGGCGTGCGTTCGCGGACCATGAGGGCGGCTCGCTTGGCGGGCAGGTCGATCTCGGCGGCGCGGCGGAACCCGGCGGCGCGGAACGCGGCGATCGAGGCCGTGTTCCGGACGTCGGGTTCGGCGAGCACGCGCGTGCAGGCGGGCCGCCGGGCGAGGACCAGGTCGGCGACGGACCTGATGAGCACGGTCCCGATGCCCCGCCCCCGGTCGGCGGCATCGCCGATCAGGAGGTGGAGGCCGGTGTCGTGCGGACGGACGGGACAGTGCCGGGCCAGCGGGTCGAGGTCGGCCCGGTAGATCTCCCAGTAGCTCATCGGCACCCCCTCCAGTTCACCGACGCACGGGACGCTGCGTCCGTCCCCCGCGACCTGCGACCGTAGGTGGTGCTCGGTCACGCTCCGTGCTCCGGCCAGCTCCCAGAACGCGGCGACGGCCGGGTCGTTCATCCAGCGGGCAATGAGGGGGATGTGCCCTTCGAGGTGCCCTTCAAGGTGCCCTTCGAGGCGGACGGGCACCAGGCGGAAGGCTCCCGCCGGGGTGTCGACGGGCCCCCAGCCGCCGACACCGTCCAGCAGGTCGACGTCGGCGCCCGGTGCCCCCTCCCGGGCGGAGGCGCTCCCCCGCTCGCCGAGGAGGGCGAGGAACTCCGCGGGCAGATGCAGGTCCAGCGTGTCGTCGGCGCCGGCGTCGGTGGAAGCCACGGTGTCGCTCCTTCGGGAGAGGGAGGGCGGAAAAGGGCGGGTGAAGGGGGGCGGGACGCGGCGCGCTCAGGCGTGCAGCGGGTTGGCGATGGTCACGTAGACGGACTGCGAGTCGACGGGACCGACGAGTTCGTCGAGGCCGTGCAGGCGGGTCAGCAGGTTGGCCTTGCAGCGCAGTACGGGCGAGTCGAGAAGGTGTGCGGGCAGGTGACCGCACCGAGGGGCGGGGCCCGAGGCGAGGGCGCGGAGGAAGCGGCGGAAGGCCGCGAGCAGCAGTCGTTCGTCGGCGAGGTGCTGGGATCCGAAGGCGCCGATGAGACCGAACACGTTGTTGACGGCGAGGTAGTAGGCGAAGCGCTCGTCGGCGACCTCGTCGGCGACGAACGTGTCACTGTGCTCGCCGATGCCGGGCAACCGGGCATCGAGTTCCGCCCGCCGTGACGCGCGGAAGTAGTAGCCCTGGTTGTCGCGGTAGCGTCCGCCGGCGGGCCAGCCGTCGCCGTCCAGCAGGAGGAGGGTGTTCTGCTGGTGCGCCTCCAGGGCGATCCCGGCGTGCGCGTCCAGCCACAGAACGGGACGTACGACGTGGTGGAGGTAGCGCAGGAACCACTCGGCCGCGACGGCCGCGCGGGGGCGGCCGGTCCGCCCGGCGAGTCGTGTCACCACCTCGGCCAGCCGGGAGTGGGAGGCGCGGGCGGCACGCCCCTCGGCGTCCTCCGCGCGCGCGGGCGATCGCGGTCCGCCGGGCCCGTCCGCGCTCAGGACGTCACGCGGCTCGACGAGCCCGGCCACGCAGGAGACGTCGTCCGAGGGCCGGAACGGGTTGTGCCGGACGATGGCGTCCAGCCCGTGCACGGGCTCGCCGTCCGGTCCGTCGACGGCGAGCCAGGCGGGGTCGCGGACGATGTCGAAGTCCGGGTGGGCCGCCTGCCACTGGCGGCCCAGGCCGCCGCGCAGCAGGCGGTGGACCTCGACTCCGCGGTGCAGTTCCTTGCGGAGGTTCTCCCGGCGGGAGTTGGTGATGTTCAGCGCGAGCGAGAGCTTGAGCATGGCCGGGGAACCGGTGCGGTGGACGGTCCGCAGGGAAGAGGTGGGGTGCCAGCGAGTTCCCCGCGCACCGAGGTCCCTGAGCAGGCCCGCCTCCATCAGGGCCTGAACCTCCGGTCGGTGCGACAGGGCGCGGAACTGCCAGGGGTGCACGGGGAGCAGCGCGTGCCCGTCCGGAGGTGTCGGCCCGTCGCCGGCGAGGCGTGCGGTGAGCCGGGGCGCGGAGACCGGCCGGCCTCGTTCGGTCCAGGCCGAGTCGGTCGCGAGGACGGAGGGGGCGACGGCCACCCAGTGCAGCGGGAAGGAGCCGCGCAGTTCGGGTGAGTACAGCCGCGTCTCCGCCTCGGTGAGCCCCTCGCGGCTCTTCGGGGTGGGGTGCAGCGGATGCCCGAGGAGCAACGCCTGCTCGGCGGCGAGGAAGCGGTCGCCCCCGTCCGGGAGCCGCGCATCCTTTGGCGGGCGCTCTCGCGGCTCCCGCGCTTCCCGCGGCTCTCCGCGTTCCAGGAGGAACAGGGCCGTACGACGGACGGAGTCCGCGACGCGCGCCACGAGGTCGGTCCCCTCCCGGGACGCTCCGCCCGACGTCTCCCGTACGAGCAGCGCGGCGACCGTGACGGCGTCCACCGGCGGTGCCGAGGAGGGAGCGCCGGCCAGGCTCGGGGGGCCGAAGCGGTGCCGCCCGGTCGGCGACCAGTAGTGGACGGGGACGGCGAGGCGCGTGCCACTGGCCGGGAGCGGTACGTGGAGGACGCCTGCTTCGGGCGCGGGCGCGTTGGTCTCGCGGACCCAGCAGCGGAGCAGGTTCTCCACGGCCGCGTTCTGGGCGGCGGCGTACGGGCCGGGTCCGTCCGCGCGAGCCGCCGACCGGGGTTCGGGGACCCGTACGGTTGCGGGGGCAGGGTCGGCGGCGGGTGCCTGCTCGGGCAGGGCATCGATGTGCGACACGGTTCCTCGCGAGGTGCTGTGCTGGGTGGTGAGGGTGCTGTGCGATGACGTGCTGTGCGTGACGTGCTGGGTGGTGGATCTCAGCGCGGGGCGCGTGTCCCCCGGGGCGCGGCGTGGTCACCGGGGTCTCGGTCCACGGCCGCCAGGGCGTCGGTGAGCCGGTCCAGGACCGCGGTCGTCTGCTCTTCGGTGACGATCAACGGCGGCCGCAGGCCTACGACGTTGGCGGACGGGCCCGTGACGTCCACGATCAACCCGCGGTCCAGACACGCGCGTCGGAGGGCGGCGGCGGTGCGGGGGCAGGCGCCACCGCCGCCGGTCGCGTCGCACGGCCCGTCCGGCGCGGTCAGCTCGATCCCGATCATCAGTCCCCGCCCGCGGACTTCACCGACGCACGAGAACTCCGCGGCCAGGCCGCTCAACCGCGCCAGCATCCCGCGCCCCAGCGCGGCGGCGTGCTCGGCGAGGCGGTGCTCGCGGACGTGGGCGAGGGTCGCCGCGCCCGCGGCCAGGGCGAGTTGGTTGCCGCGGAACGCACCGGCGCCGGACTCACCGGCGGGGAAGTCGTCGCTGTGCACGACCGCGGCCAAGGGGAGGCTGCCGCCGATCGCCTTGGAGAGGACCAGCACGTCGGGGACGACTCCGCTGTGCCCGACCGCCCAGAAGGCACCGGTCCAACCGACGCCCGTGTCGGTCTCGTCGGCGATCAGCGGGACGGAACGGTCCGCGGTGACGCGGCGCACACGCCGCATCCAGGCGTCCGGTACGGGCAGCACACCGCCTTCGCCACGCACGGCTTCCAGGATCACCCCGGCGGGCGGTACCGATCCCGCCCGCCGGTCATCGAGGACGGACTCGGCCCAGTGTGGGGCGGGTTCGGCCCCGCGTTCGCCGTCGTCCTCGGACGTGCGGTGCCGCTCCCGCGGGTACGGCACGCGCTCGAACCGCGGGGAGCAGACGTCGCCGGGGTCCGCGCACGCTTCGGTGACCGCCCCGTGGGCGTCGGTGAAGGCGATCACCCGGTTCCGTCCGGTGGCGGCGCGGACCAGTCCGGCGGCGGTGGCGAGGGGTTCCGCGCCCGCCGGTCCGCAGAACCGCACGCGCGCGCGGTCGGCCAGCCCGGGCGGCAGGGTACGCAGCAACTCGGTGACGAACGCGTCCTCGACGGGGGTGGTGAGGTCCATGACCTGCAAGGGGGCGCCCGAGTCGAGGACCTTGCGGACGGCTTCCAGCACGACCGGGTGGTTGTGTCCCAGGGCCAAGGTCCCGGCCCCGGAGACGCAGTCGAGGTAACGGCGTCCGTCGGCGCCCTCGATGGTGAGCCCCCGGGCCCTGACCGGAACCACGGGAAGGGAGCGCGCGTAGGTGCGTGCGGCGGATTCACGCGCCGCCTGGCGCTTCGGAGCGCTCACCTGCGCGCGGGGATCCGGCGCGTGCGGCTCACGGACGGGCCCCGCCTGGCCCGCCGTTCCCACCGGAGCCGTCGTTCCCACCGGAGCCACCCTTCCCACCGGATCCGCCGTTCCCACCGGACCCGCCGTTCCCACCGGACCCGCCGTTCCCACCGATCCCGCCGGACCCGTCGTTCCCGCAGGACCCCCAGACCCCCCGTACGCGCCTTCCGCCACGGCTCCCGACCTCCCGCTGTCCGGACGCGCCGACGTGTCGGTCGCCCTCGGCACGGGGGACCGCGCCCGGACGGTCGCCCCCACCGCTACCAACCGCGGACCGTCCACGGGGTTACGGGTTGCCCGGAGACTCCCGCCTCGACGGCGTGCCAGGTCAGAGGCCTTGTATCCGAACCGTTGCCGTACCGTCGGAACTCCCCCACAGCGAACGAATAGTGTGTGGCCCGTTCTTGTGAAGTTCACACCAGGGGGAGTCACCACCATGCGATCCATACGGCCGTCGTTCACCACGCGCGGACACAGGCGCGGGCGGCGCACCGCTTCCCCCGTGCCGGTCGCCGTGGCGCTCGTCTCCGCGCTCGCGCTCACCGCCACCGCCTGCGACTCCGGCGACCCGGAGGCGGGCGGCGACGCCTCGGCCTCCGCGTCCGCCGCGGACGCCGGCAACGGCGAGATCCGGATCCCGGACCACCTCAAGGACAAGCTCAGGGAACACGGGATCGACCCCGACGAGTGGAAGAACGGCGCCTGGAAGAACTGGAGCAAGGACGACTGGCTGCGTGAGGCGCAGGACTTCGTCAATCCGATCATCGAGGACCTGTGGGACCCGGACCGGATGCGCGAGGCCGAGGAACCGGAGCAGGAGGTCGACGACAGCGACCTCTCGGGTGACCAGGGTGTCACCGACCCGGAGCCCGCCCCGGTCCAGGCCGAGGCCGTTCCCCCCAAGTACCACGCCAACGCCGCCACGGCGGGCAAGCTCCTCTTCGACTCCCCCAAGGGTTCGATGGTCTGCTCGGCGACAGTCGTGAAGGACCCGGCCAACCCCGGCAAGTCCAACATGGTGTGGACGGCCGGTCACTGCGTGCACGCCGGCAAGAGCGGCGGCTGGTACCGCAACATCGCCTTCGTGCCGTCGTACAACGACGCGGGCATGTCGACCGAGGAACTGCAGACCGCCACCAAGGAAGAGGTCGCTCCCTACGGTGTCTGGTGGGGGGACTGGGCGCAGACCTCGGACCAGTGGATCGAGCAGGGCGGCGCGACGGGTGGTGAGGGCGCCGCGCACGACTACGCCGTCATCCACGTGACGCCGGAGAAGGGCAGCGACGGCAGGTCGCTGGAGGAGACGGTCGGCGCCGCGCTCCCGGTGGACTTCGACGCGCCCGCCGTACCGGAGGTGGAGAGCCTCAAGGCGATCGGCTACCCGGCCGCGCCGCCGTACGACGGCCAGAAGCTGTACCAGTGCCAGGACAAGCCCGGCCGTCTGTCGATCAACGCCTCCGACCCGACGATGTACCGCATCGGCTGCACCATGACCGGCGGTTCCTCCGGCGGCGGCTGGGTCGCCGCCGGCTCCGACGGCGCGCCCGCGCTGGTGTCCAACACGTCGATCGGCCCGGTGACGGCCGGCTGGCTGGCGGGTCCGCGGCTGGGCAAGGAGGCCAAGGGCGTGTTCGACGCGGTGAGCGGCAAGTTCGCCGGTCAGTGACCGCACGCCGAGCGCGACGCTCGGTCAGCGGGACGGCGGGGTTCGCTCGGTGGGCCCGGGGCCCCGCCGTCCGCTCCACGGCAGGCACTCGTTCGCTCTTCACACTTTTCCACGGGGGTCGTTCCACCATGCGTTCCGCACCCACGCCCGCCGCGCCGCGGCAGCGGCGCCGCACCCTGCTCGCCGCCACCGGCCTGGCGGCCGCCCTGGCGCTCACCGCCACCGCCTGCGGCGGCGCGGAGAAGGACCGGGCCGACGCCGAACCGGGCGGCGGCGCCTCCCAGGCCGCCGACACCGGCAGCGGGGGTGACGGCGAGGTCGAGATCCCCGCCGAACTCGCGGACCGGCTCGAGGAGCACGGCATCGACGCCGACCGGTGGAAGGACGGCGGCTGGAAGGACTGGGACGGGGACACGTGGCTCAGTGAGGCCAAGGACTTCGTCAACCCGGTGATCGAGGGTCTGTGGAAGCCGGACCGGATGCGGTCCGCGAAGGAGGCCGACAAGACCGTCACGACCCAGGACACGGCCGCCGGCCAGGGCGCCACCGACCCGGAGCCGGAACCCGTCGAGGCCACGGCCGAGAAGACGCCGTACCACGACAACGCCGCCCCGGTCGGCAAGGTCTTCTTCGACTCCCCCGAGGGCTCGATGGTCTGCTCCGGCACGGTCGTCAAGGACGCGAACCACCCGGGGAAGTCCAACCTGGTGTGGACGGCCGGTCACTGCGTGCACGCCGGCGGCAGCGGCGGCTGGTACCGCAACATCGCGTTCGTACCGTCGTACAACGACCTCGGCAAGTCCGAGGCGGAGCTGGCGAACGCGACCACCACCGAGACGGCCCCCTACGGCACCTGGTGGGCCGACTGGGCCTCGACCTCGAACCAGTGGATCCAGGGCGGCGCGGAGGACGGCGGCGACGGGGCCGCGTACGACTACTCCGTGCTCCACGTGCGGCCCGAACAGGGAAGCAAGTCCCTGGAGGAGACGGTCGGCGCCGCGCTGGAGGTGGACTTCTCCGCCCCGTCCGCGACCGAGGTCGGCAGCATGGGTGCCTGGGGCTACCCGGCGGCGGCGCCGTACAACGGCCTGGAGATGTTCAAGTGCGTCGACCGGCCCGGCCGGCTGTCGCTGAGCCCGTCGCTGCCGACGATGTACCGCATCGGCTGCACCATGACCGGCGGTTCGTCCGGCGGCGGATGGTTCCGGGTGGTGGACGGCGAGACCAGGCTGGTGTCGAACACCTCGATCGGTCCGCTGGACAACACCTGGCTGGCGGGTCCCCGGCTGGGCCGGGAGGCCGAGGCGATGTACCAGAACATGAGCAGGACGCACGGCGGCCGGTAGATCCGCACGCGACGAGGGCCCGCCCCCTGCCTGGCAGGGGGCGGGCCCTCGTCCTCGTACGGGGCTCAGGCGAGCGGCGCCGGAACGTACGGCGTCAGCTCCGCCGCCAGTTCCTCGTGCACCCGCAGCTTGAGCAGGGTGCCCTCCGGGGTGTGCTCCTCGGAGATCACCTCACCCTCGTCGTGGGCGCGGGCGACCAGCTTGCCGTGGGTGTACGGCACGAGCGCCTCGATCTCGACCGACGGACGCGGCAGATCGTTGTCGATCAGCGCGAGCAGCTCGTCGATGCCCTGGCCGGTGCGTGCCGAGACGGCGATGGACCGCTTCTCGACCCGCAGCAGCCGCTGGAGCACCAGCGGGTCGGCCATGTCGGCCTTGTTGATCACGACGATCTCGGGCACGTCGGTGGCGCCGACGTCCCTGATCACCTCGCGCACGGCGGCCAGCTGCTCCTCCGGGACCGGGTGCGACCCGTCCACCACGTGCAGGATCAGGTCGGAGTCGCCGACCTCCTCCATCGTGGAACGGAACGCCTCGACCAGGTGGTGCGGCAGGTGCCGGACGAAACCGACGGTGTCCGCCAGGGTGTACAGCCGGCCGCTCGGGGTCTCGGCCCGGCGCACGGTCGGGTCGAGGGTGGCGAACAGGGCGTTCTCCACCAGCACGCCCGCGCCCGTGAGGCGGTTGAGCAGCGAGGACTTGCCGGCGTTGGTGTAGCCCGCGATGGCGACGGACGGCACCTTGTGGCGCTTGCGCTCCTGGCGCTTGATGTCGCGGCCGGTCTTCATCTCCGCGATCTCCCGGCGCATCTTCGCCATCTTCTCGCGGATCCGCCGCCGGTCGGTCTCGATCTTGGTCTCACCGGGACCACGGGTGGCGAGGCCGCCGCCCTTGCCGCCGCCCATCTGCCGGGACAGCGACTGACCCCAGCCGCGCAGCCTCGGCAGCATGTACTGCATCTGCGCGAGCGCGACCTGCGCCTTGCCCTCTCGGGACTTGGCGTGCTGGGCGAAGATGTCCAGGATCAGGGCCGTACGGTCGATGACCTTGACCTTGACGACGTCCTCGAGGTGGATCAGCTGGCCGGGGCTGAGCTCACCGTCGCAGATCACGGTGTCCGCGCCCGTGTCGAGGACGACATTCCGCAGCTCCTCGGCCTTGCCGGAGCCGATGTAGGTGGCGGCGTCGGGCTTGTCGCGGCGCTGGATCACGCCGTCGAGCACGAGCGCGCCCGCGGTCTCCGCGAGGGCGGCCAGCTCCGCGAGGGAGTTCTCCGCGTCCTGCACGGTGCCCGTGGTCCACACGCCGACGAGGACGACCCGCTCCAGACGGAGCTGTCGGTACTCGACCTCGGTGACGTCCTCGAGCTCGGTGGAGAGGCCGGCCACCCGGCGGAGAGCCGCGCGGTCGGAGCGGTCGAGCTGCTCGCCGTCCCACTCCGCGTCGATCTCGTGGCTCCAGGCGACGTCCTCTTCCATCAGGGCATCGGCCCGAAGGCCCTCGGGGTAGGTCTGCGCGAGACGCTTGGTGTCCTGGGAAGGGGAAGAAGAGGAGGTCATTGGATCCTTACGTAGCTGGGAATCTGTTGCGCGGCACTGAGGCTGCGACACTCTTCACAACGCACGAGCCGCCGGGAGGATTCCCGCGGCCGGTGCCGTGCCGTCCCGAAGATGGTCGCACGGCACGGGCCGTCTCGTCACCGGCTTATTCCCCGTGGGCCTTGTCCGCGGCCGCCTGGGGCGCCTGGCCGGTCGTCGTCGGCTTCCAGTCCGGGTGGCCGGGCATCGGCGGGGTCTTCTCCCCGTAGAGCCAGCCCTGGAAGAAGCCGCGCAGGTCGCGGCCGGAGGTCTCGGAGGCGAGCCGGACGAAGTCGTCGGTGGTCGCCGTGCCGTCCCGGTGGCGGGTGACCCAGGCCCGTTCGAGGCGCTCGAAGGCGGGGCGGCCGATCTCCTGGCGCAGGGCGTAGAGCACGAGGGCCGCGCCGTCGTAGACGTTGGCGCGGAAGATGCCGGTCTTGCTGCCCGAGGTGGGCGGCTTCGGGGCGGCCGGCGGCCCGCCCTTCGCGCGCCAGCCGTCGGAGGCACCGTAGGCGGCCTTCATCCTCGCCTGGAGCGGCTTGTCCGCGGTCTCCTCCGCGTAGAGCGCCTCGTACCAGGTGGCGTGCCCCTCGTTGAGCCACAGGTCGGACCAGGTGCCCGGGCTGACACTGTTGCCGAACCACTGGTGGGCCAGCTCGTGCACCATGATCGACTCGACGTACCACTTCGGGTACCCGGGCTCGGTGAACAGCTCCCGCTCGAAGAGGGAGAGCGTCTGGGTCTCCAGCTCGAAGCCGGTGGTGGCGTCGGCCATGAGCAGGCCGTACGTCTCGAAGGGGTAGCGCCCGACCTTGTCCTCCATCCAGGCGATCTGGTCCGGGGTCTTCTCCAGCCACGGTTCGAGCGCCGCGCGGTGCTCGGTCGGGACCACGTCCCGGACGGGCAGCCCGTGCGGCCCGGTGCGGTGCAGCACCGTGGAACGGCCGATGGACACCTGGGCCAGCTCGGTGGCCATGGGGTGCGCGGTCCGGTACGTCCAGGTGGTCGACCCGCCGGACCGGTCCACGCCCGCCGGCAGTCCGTTCGCGACGGCGGTCAGCCCGTCGGGGGCCGTGACGCGGAACGTGAAACGCGCCTTGTCGGAAGGGTGGTCGTTGCAGGGGAACACCAGGTGGGCGACGTCGGCCTGGTTGGCCATAGCGAGGCCGTCGGCGGTGCGCACCCAGCCGCCCTCGCGGTCCTGCGGGTACACGGGGTCGCTGCTGTGCCGCACGGTGATCGTCGTCCACTCGCCCTCGTCGAGCGGGTCCTCAGGGGTGATCACGAGGTCCTCGCCGGCCGTGGCGAAGCCGGCGGGCTCGCCGTCGACCTCGACGGAGTCGACCTTTCCGTGGGCGAAGTCGAGGTTGACCCGGTCCAGGCCGGCCGTCGTCCGGGCGTCGATGGTCGTGACGGCCCGAAGCGGCTCGGTGTTGCTGCCGGAGTAGGTGAAGGAGAGGTCGTACGCCGACACGTCGTAACCGGGGTTGCCCAGGTGCGGGAAGAGGCGGTCGCCGACGCCCAGGGGGGTCGGCGGGGCGCTCGCGGCGACCAGGCAGACGGAGACGGCCGAGGCGAGCAGCGCCGCGGCCCTGAGCCGGCGGCGGGCTCCCGCGCGGAGGCGGGAAGCCGGGAGGTGAGGGGTGTGCAGCATGCCCCACGGCTATCAGCGCGCGCGTGCGCGACAGCGGCGACGCGCGCCCGGGACACCCGAACGGGTACGTCGCCGCGCCCGGCGACCGGTACGGGTATCGCGTCTCGCGGTCGGCGACCGGTCGGGGGCTCGGACCTCCCGGTCGGGTACCGGTCCAGGCCCGGACCACGCGATCGGGAACCGGTCCAGGCTCGGACCACGCGACCGGGAACCGGCCCCCGGCTCGGACTCCGCGCGGGAGCCCGCCGCCGGCTCAGGGCTCAGACTCCGCGGCCCGACCCCGTCCGGGGTCGCGGCCGGGCTCAGACCCCCGTGGTCTGCGGCTGGGCCCGGCTCACGTCGTAGACGCCGGGCACGTCGCGCATGGCGCGCATGAGGGCGGGCAGCCGGGCCGCGTCCGCGAGCAGGACGGTGTAACTGTGGCGGACCCGCTGCTGGTCGGGGGGTTCGACGGTCGCGGAGACGATCTCGGCGCCTTCGAGGGCCATGGCCTCGGTGAGGTCCGCCAGGAGATGCGGGCGGCCGAACGATTCGGCGAGCAGCGTCACCCGGCACTGGGAGCTCTCCCCCCAGCGCACGCCGACCTCGGGGCGCCCCGCGCTCCTCATGCGCGCCACCACCGCGCACCCCGCGCGGTGCACGGTCACCACTCCCCCGCGCACGGCGAAGCCGGTGATCTCGTCGGGCGGTACGGGGGTGCAGCACCCGGCCAGCCGTACGGTCGCACCCGGCGGGTCGACGAGGACGTCGGGGGCGGTGGGACGGGCGGCCGGCCCGTCGGACGCCGGACGCGAGGCGGGGGCGTCGCCCGCGGCGTCACCGCGAGGCGCCTCGGCCACGGTGGCCGCCGGCTCCGGGTGGGCAGCGAGCCGGCGCTGGATGGCGATCCGCGCGGCGGGGGTGTGGGCGTGCTCCAGCCACTCCCTGGAGGGCTCGGAGGCGGGGTCCTGCCCCATCAGGAGCTGCACGGTGTCACCGTCGCGCAGCACCGTGCTCATCGTCGCCAGGCGGCCGTTGACCCGTGCGCCCATCGTCGCGTGCGCGTCCTCGCCGTACTGGGCGTACGCGGCGTCGACGCAGGTCGCGCCCTCGGGCAGGCCGAGGGTGCCGCCGTCGGGGCGGAAGACGGTGATCTCGCGGTCCTGGGCGAGGTCCTCGCGGAGGGTGGACCAGAAGGTGTCCGGGTCGGGGGCGCCCCGCTGCCAGTCGAGCAGCCGGGAGAGCCAGCCGGGCCGGGTCGGGTCGACGCGCTCGCCGTCGCCCGCGCTCTGCTCCTCCGACGGCGTGGCGTAGGGATTGCCGAGCGCGACGACACCGGCCTCGGCGACCTTGTGCATCTGGTGGGTGCGGATGAGGACCTCGACGACCTGACCGTCCTGCGGGCGGGCCACCGCGGTGTGCAGCGACTGGTACAGGTTGAACTTGGGTACGGCGATGAAGTCCTTGAACTCCGAGACGACGGGGGTCATGCAGGTGTGCAGTTCGCCCAGGACGGCGTAGCAGTCGGCGTCCTCCTGCACGAGCACCAGCAGGCGGCCGAAGTCGGCGCCGCGCAGTCGGCCGCGTTTGCGCGACACGCGGTGCACGGACACGAAGTGGCGCAGCCGGATGAGGACTTCGGCGGTGATGTCGGCCTCGCGCAGCACCTTGCGCACGTCGTCCGCGACCTCGGCCAGGGGGTCGTCCGCGCGGGCGGCGTTCTCGTCGATCAGCTTCCGCGTGTGCTCGTACTCCTCGGGGTGCATGACCGCGAAGACGAGGTCCTCCAGCTCGGACTTGAGCGCCTGGACGCCGAGCCGTTCGGCGAGCGGGATGAGGACGTCCCGGGTCACCTTGGCGATGCGCTCCTGCTTCTCGCGGCGCATGACGCCGAGGGTGCGCATGTTGTGCAGCCGGTCGGCGAGTTTGATCGACATCACGCGCACGTCGTTGCCGGTGGCGAGGAGCATCTTGCGGAAGGTCTCGGGCTCGGCGGCGGCGCCGTAGTCGACCTTCTCCAGTTTCGTGACGCCGTCGACGAGGTAGCGCACCTCGGCGCCGAACTCCTCGCCGACCTGGTCGAGCGTCACCTCGGTGTCCTCGACGGTGTCGTGGAGGAGGGAGGCGGTCAACGTGGTGGTCTCCGCGCCGAGTTCGGCGAGGATCAGGGTGACGGCGAGGGGGTGGGTGATGTACGGCTCGCCGCTCTTGCGCATCTGGCCGCGGTGCGAGGACTCGGCCAGGACATAGGCGCGGCGCAGCGGGTCGAGGTCGGCGTCGGGGTGGTGGGCGCGGTGGGCCTCGACGACGTGGCCGATGGCGTCGGGCAGCCTGCCGCGGGCGGTGGTGCCGAGCAGCGCGGCACGGCCCAGGCGGCGCAGGTCGATCCGGGGGCGTGCCTTCCTGCGGGGCGCCGCCGGCGCGACGGCTCCGGTGGCCGCGGGCGGCACGGGGCCCGGGCTCGCTGGATTCACGGCCTCCGCGTTCATGGGCACCTCCGGCTGCGCGGACCGGCGGACGGGGTATCCCAGGGCGGACACGGCTCAGGGGATGGTGTCGTTCCCCCGTCCGGGCCGGTGCTTGATGCTATCGAGCCCATCACGTGCGGCTGACCGCCTCTCGCCGAGCGTGAAACGGATCACCCATTCGAGCGATGGTCCGAGGGTTTACGTTTTCGCACTGACTGTCATGGTCCGGGCTGTGGTTCTGCGCGTCGTACTTCAGGCGAGTACCCCTTCCAGCCATACGGCGTCGAACTCGCCCTCCGCGACGATCACCGCGGGCCCCGTCATCTCGATCTCGCCGTCGGGGCGCTCGGTGATCACCAGGGTGCCGCCGGGCACGTCGACGGTGTAGGTCGCCGGGGTGCCGGTGACCGCGGGGTCGGCGCCGTCCCTGCGGGCGGTGGCGACGGCGACGGCGCACGCGCCCGTGCCGCACGACCGGGTCTCCCCGGAGCCGCGTTCGTGCACGCGCATCGCGACGTGTCGGGCACCGCGGTCGACGACGAACTCGACGTTGACCCCGTCCGGGTACGCGGCGGCGGGCGCGAAGGGCGGCGGGGAGTACAGGTCCCCGGCGTGGGCGAGGTCGTCGACGAAGGCGACCGCGTGCGGATTGCCCATGTCGACGTTCCGCGCGGGCCAGCTGCGCTCGCCCACGCTCACCACGACGTCGCCCTCGGGGAGCCGCGCGCGGCCCATCCCGACCGTGACGTCGCCGTTCTTGGCGAGGTGCACGGTCTTCACACCTCCGCGGGTGGCGACGGCGAGGTCGCCCGCGGCGGCGTGCCCGGCGCGCTGGAGGTAGCGCGCGAAGACCCGCACGCCGTTGCCGCACATCTCCGCGACCGAACCGTCGCCGTTGCGGTAGTCCATGAACCACTCGGCCTCGGCCGCCATGTCCTTGGCCTCCGGGTGCGCCGCGGACCGCACCACGTGCAGGAGTCCGTCGCCACCGATCCCCGCGCGTCGGTCGCACAGGGCGGCGACGGCTTCGGGCGACAGGTCGAGGGCGTTCTCCGGGTCCGGGACGATCACGAAGTCGTTCTCGGTGCCGTGGCCCTTGAGGAAGGCGATCCGCGTGCTCATTCCTCGATCGTACGGGGTGGGGCGGACACGACGACGCGGGGCGGGCGAGCATCGACCGGGTGCGTACGCGCACGTACGCGCCGTGCGCGTCCCCACCGCGCGTGTGCACGGGGAGGGGAGCCGGTGGCGCCGCTCAGCCGCTCAGCCGCGCAGTCGGGCCACTCGCCACACGGCCAGGACGATGACGGCGGCGACCGCCAGGGAGTACACCAGGATCATCCGCCAGTCGGCACGGCGTCCCGAGCCGCGCTGCGGCAGGCCCGGCCAGGTGTAGCCCACCCGGCGGGCGGCCATCATGCCCCAGCCGGCCGCGCAAGAGCAGATCAGCAGCCCCAGCATCGCGATCACGGCACCGCTGTCCCCGAAGTCGAAGGCGAGCGGGAACGCGAACATCAGGGACCCGACCGCGGCCAGGCACACGATGGGCGCGAGCTGCCAGATCCGCAGCCGTCGCTGCGGACGCAGTTCGACCTCGACCTCGTCCCCGTACATCTCCTCGGGCTCGGGGCCGTCGGCGGACACGTGCTCCGGCGTCTCGTCGGGGCCGTCGGGGCTCAGAGCGGCCCCGTCCGGCTCCGGTCCGCCGTGGGCGGCGGTGCCGTGCTCGGTGCTCGGTGCGGTGTCGCGAGGGCCGGCCTCCATCGCCACGCGCCCTCCCAACTAGGACTCACTCGGTCGATCGAAGCTCGATGATGGCACGCCGTCACAGGCCGGGATGACGGCCGGGGCGTCCCGATGCCATCACGTGATCAGGCTGTAACCGGTCGTTCGACCAACGACAGCGCGAGCCGCGGAAGTTCCGTGCGGTCCGCCACAGCCCCACTCAACCAGTGCACCCGCGGGTCGCGCCTGAACCATGAATCCTGGCGGCGCGCGAAGCGTTTGGTGGCACGGACGGTCTCCGCCCGCGCCTCCTCCAGCGTGCACTCCCCGGAGAGCGCCGCGAGCACCTGCTGGTAGCCGAGCGCGCGCGAGGCCGTACGCCCCTCGCGCAACCCCTGCGCCTCCAGTGCCCGCACCTCGTCGACCAGACCCGCCTCCCACATCCGGTCGACCCGGCGGGCGATGCGCTCGTCCAGCTCGGGGCGTGCCACGTCGACGCCGATCTGCACGGTGTCGTAGACGGAGTCGTGACCGGGGAGATTGGCGGTGAAGGGCCTGCCGGTGATCTCGATCACCTCGAGGGCGCGCACGATCCGGCGGCCGTTGCTGGGCAGGATGGCCCGCCCGGCCTCCGGGTCGGCGGCGGCCAGGCGGGCGTGCAGCGCCCCCGAGCCGCGCACCGCGAGTTCCTCCTCCAGCCGGGCCCTGACCTCGGGGTCGGTGCCGGGGAACTCCAGGTTGTCGACCGCCCCGCGGACGTAGAGACCGGAGCCGCCCACGAGGACCGGCCAGCGGCCGTCGGCGAGCAACGCGTCGATACGCTCCCGCGCCAGCCGCTGGTACTCGGCGACGGACGCCGTGACCGTCACGTCCCAGATGTCGAGCAGGTGGTGCGGGACGCCACCACGCTCCTCGGGCGTCAGCTTGGCGGTCCCGATGTCCATCCCACGGTAGAGCTGCATGGAGTCGGCGTTGACGACCTCACCGCCGAGCCGCTGGGCCAGGAAGACGCCCAGATCGGACTTTCCGGCCGCGGTGGGTCCGACTACGGCGATGACGCGGGGGGTGGGGGGTGCGCTGCTCACCGCACCAGTCTCGCAAACCTCCCACCCCGCCCTCGAACGAGTTACGTGACGGAGGGGCGCCGGGGTCGTTGCCCGTTGCGAGGTTCCCGCTTCCCGGGGCCACCGGGGCCGGGCCCCGGCCAGGCAAACGGACGCACCGGATGCCGCGGGATTTCGCCCGCACGAGTAACGTATGGAGTTGATATGGGCGTTTTTGCACGGCTTTTTCGGAGGTCGACGACCACAGAGGAGGCGCCGGCCGCCGAGACTCGGGCCGACACCCCGGACACCGAGCGCGCGGCCGAGGACGACGCGGCGAAGGCCACGGAGACGGTCGAGACCGGGCCCCGGAACACGGCACAGCCCGCGGAGACCGACGAGGCCGACGACTCGGAGAGCGTCGGCATCCCCAAGCAGCAGTCCGCCGGGGAGGCCGTCGACAACGAGGCCGACAAGGGCGCCCGCACCTGACTGCCCCGTGAGGGAAGGCGAACCATGGGTCTCCTGGACAACTTGAAAGCCAAACTGGGACCAGCGAAGGGCAAGGTCTCCGACCTCGCGCAACAGCACGGGGACAAGATCGACCGCGGTCTCGACAAGGTGGCGAAGACCGTCGACGAGAAGACCAAGGGCAAGTACAGCGACCGCATCCAGACCGGCACCGGCAAGGCCAAGGGCGCCATGGACCGCCTCGCGCACAAGGACGCCGACGGCACGGACGGAAGCGGCGGCACACCGGGCACCACCCCCGGCGGCACCACCCCTCCGGCCGGGCCGCCCCCGGCTTCCTGACCCCCCACGCGCCCGCGCACCGGCGACTGCCGGTGCGCGGGCGCGTGCTTGTGCGGGGACGCTGCTTGTGCGCGGGCGCGTACTTGTGCGCGGAGGCGTTGCTTGTACGCGGAGGCGTTGCTCGTACGCGGATAGGTGCCGACGCGCCGGGTGCGAGCCCGCGCACGGGATGGGCGCCGACGTACGGGCCGGGACTGCCCGCTCGGCCCGGCTCGTCCGGTGGTGGCCTTCCGCGCCGCCCTACGACCAGGTGGCCGCGATGTACCCCACGCCGTACGGCGCGTCCTCGTACAGGGGCGTTCCGGCGAGGGCCGTGTCCTCGGCCGCGCCCGCGAGGACCTGCCAGGGGGCCCGGCCGGACACCTTCAGCTCACGGGCCAGCACGATGTCGAGGGCCAGCAGCGCGGGCACGTCCGCCGCTCCCAGCGCCCGACCGACCGCCGCGTCGAAGGGGGCCGCCCGGTCGTCGAGGTAACCGGGTGCCTTGAGCGTGCGGCACGCGCTCGCGTCGCCGAGCACCAGCAGCGCGGTCCGTCCGGCCCGTGCGACGATGTCCCGTCCTACGGCCGCGCAGCGCTCGGCCGTCAGGGACTCCCCCACGCCGATGCCCTCCACGGGGGCGTCGGCCCACCCGGTCCGGGCGAGCAGCCAGGCGCCCACGGCGAGCCCGTACGGCAGTCCGGGCACGCCCGGCTGCCTGGCCGCACCGGGGTCCGGCCCCAGGGTCACGTCGAGATCCACGCCGAAGCCGCGGAACGAGCCCCGTGCGCCCTGCGGGTAGACCTCGGGCCCGGTCGTTCCGTCAGCGGGCCCGACGACCACGAGCCGGTCGGGTCGGGCGGCCGCGAGCACGCCCAGGGCGTCCGCGCACGCGGCGCGCGCCGGGTCCAGCTCGGGTGCGGCACCCGCGGCGACCTCCGGCACGAGGAGCGGCGGGCAGGGACAGACGGCGGCGGCGACAAGCATGATCGGCAGCGTATCCCCGCGCCGCGGCCCGCGACCGCACCCCCTGCGGTCAGTCGCAGCCGCAGCCGCTCGCCACCGCAGGCTGGGGCTCGGGAACCCCGATCTTCGGCAGGCCCAGCATCACGCCCACGGGCTTGGCCTGCTCGGCCGCGTTGCGCTTCGCCCAGGCGTCGCCCGCGCGGGTGGGGCGCACGTCGAGGACCGCGCCCTCGGCGAGCAGGTGGTGCGGGGCGGCGTAGGTGATCTCCACGGTCACCACGTCGCCCGGCCGGACCTCCTGGTCGGGCTTGGTGAAGTGCACCAGGCGGTTGTCGGGGGCGCGGCCGGAGAGGCGGTGGGTGGCGCCGTCCTTGCGGCCCTCGCCCTCGGCGACCATCAGCTCCAGGGTGCGGCCGACCTGCTTCTTGTTCTCCTCCCAGGAGATCTCCTCCTGGAGGGCGACCAGACGCTCGTAGCGCTCCTGGACGACCGCCTTGGGGATCTGGCCGTCCATCTCGGCGGCCGGGGTGCCGGGGCGCTTGGAGTACTGGAAGGTGAAGGCCTGGGCGAACCGGGCCTCGCGCACCACGTGGAGGGTCTGCTCGAAGTCCTCCTCGGTCTCGCCGGGGAAGCCCACGATGATGTCGGTGGTGATCGCCGCGTGCGGGATGGCGGCCCGCACCTTCTCGATGATCCCCAGGTAGCGCTCCTGCCGGTAAGAGCGGCGCATCGCCTTGAGCACCGGGTCGGAGCCGGACTGGAGCGGCATGTGCAGCTGCGGCATCACGTTCGGCGTCTCGGCCATGGCGGCGATGACGTCGTCGGTGAAGTCGCGCGGGTGCGGGGAGGTGAAGCGGACGCGCTCCAGGCCCTCGATCTTCCCGCAGGCCCGCAGCAACTTGCTGAACGCCTCTCGGTCGCCGATGTCGGAGCCGTAGGCGTTGACGTTCTGCCCGAGGAGGGTGATCTCGGAGACACCCTCGGCCACCAGGGCCTCGACCTCGGCCAGGATGTCGCCGGGGCGGCGGTCCTTCTCCTTGCCGCGCAGCGCCGGGACGATGCAGAAGGTGCAGGTGTTGTTGCAGCCGACGGAGATGGAGACCCAGGCCGCGTACGCGCTCTCGCGGCGGGTCGGCAGCGTGGACGGGAACGCCTCCAGCGACTCGGCGATCTCGACCTGTGCCTCCTCCTGGACGCGGGCGCGCTCCAGGAGCACCGGCAGCTTGCCGATGTTGTGCGTGCCGAAGACGACGTCCACCCAGGGGGCCCGCTTCACGATGGTGTCGCGGTCCTTCTGCGCCAGGCAGCCGCCGACCGCGATCTGCATCCCGGGCCGGCTCGCCTTCTTCGGGGCGAGGTGGCCGAGGTTGCCGTACAGCTTGTTGTCGGCGTTCTCCCGCACGGCGCAGGTGTTGAAGACGACGACGTCCGCGTCGCCGTCGGCACCCTCGGGGGCGCGGACGTAACCCGCGTCCTCCAGCAGACCGGACAATCGCTCGGAGTCGTGGACGTTCATCTGGCACCCGTAGGTGCGTACTTCATAGGTGCGCGTGCCGCCCACTGACTGGCTCCGGTCGATGCTGCTCATGGCAATAAGGGTAGGTGGTCGGCGGCCATGGCCCGGGCCGCCTGTGGACAACCGGGGTCCTTGCTGGTCAGGGCTCGATGAGGCCCGCGCGGATCGCGTACCGGGTGAGTTCCAGGCGGTCCCGTACGCCGAGCTTCTGGAGGAGGTTCGCGCGGTGGCGTTCCACCGTCTTGGCGCTGATGAACAGCAGCTCGCCGATCTCCTTGGAGGTGTGGCCCTCGGCGACCAGCTTGAGGATCTCCTCCTCCCGTTCGGTGATGGGCCGCTCGGGCAGGCCGCCGCCGCCGTGCAGGCGGTCCAGGTAGGAGCGGACCAGCGCCCGCTCGGCGCCCGGGTAGATGAACGGCTCGTCGCGCACGGCCGCCCGGCAGGCCTCGACCAGGTCGCGGTCGGCGACGGACTTGAGGACGTAGCCGCAGGCCCCGGCCTTGAGGGCCTCGAAGAAGTACTGCTCGTTGTCGTACATGGTCAGGATGAGGATGCGCAGCTCGGGCAGGCGGCGGGAGAGTTCGCGGGCCGCCTGGAGGCCGGTCATGCGGGGCATGGCCACGTCCAGGACGGCCAGGTCGACCTCGGTGGCCCGCGCCGCGGCGACCGCCTCGGCCCCGTCGCCGGCCTCGGCGACGACCGTCAGGTCCGGTTCGCCGTCCAGGATGAGGCGTACGCCGCGGCGTACGAGGGTGTGGTCGTCGGCGAGCAGGACGCGGATCGGGGGCCGTGCGGGCATCAGGGGCGCTCTCCGGTTCGGTCTGCGGCTGGGTCCTCGGCCCGCTGGCCGGACCGGGCGCCGGCCGGGTCCTCGAACCCCTCGCGCGGGGCGTCCGCGGCTGCGGAACCGGGTCCGGCGCCGGCTCGGGCCCCCGGTGGGGCGGGGACACGCAGGCGTACGTCGGTGCCCCCGCCGGGGGCTGGTGCGAAGTGGATCTCGGCTCCTGTCAGCAGGGCCCGTTCGCGCATGCCCCGGATGCCGGCGCCCTCGGGGGCGGCGCCGAGGCCGGTGCCGTTGTCGCGTACGAGCAGTTCGACGCCACCGCCGGGCAGCGGGCGGAGGCTGAGCTCCGCGCGGTCGGCACGGGCGTGGCGGGCGGTGTTGGTCAGGCCCTCCTGGGCCACCCGGTAGATCACCAGTTCCGCCTCGGGTGCGAGCGGGCCCAGGTCGCCGGGGACGTGGTGCTGGACGGTCAGTCCGTGGTGCGTGTACTCGGTCGCCAGCGAGCGCAGGGCGCTGGCGAGGCCGAGTTCCTCGAGGACGCCGGGGCGCAGGCGGCGGGCGATGCGGCGGATCTCGTCCAGTCCGGCCCGGGTGGCCTCCTGCGCCAGGGACACTTCCTCGCGCAGTTCGCCGGGCACCCGGTCGGCGACGCGTTTGAGCTGGAGGAGAACGGCGGTGAGGGTCTGTCCGACCTCGTCGTGCAGTTCGCGGGCGATGCGGTGGCGTTCACGTTCCTGGGCGTGCAGGGCGCGCCCGGCGCCGGCGGCGCGCTCGGCCTGGAGGCGGTCCAGCATCGTGTTGTACGTCGCGATCAGTTCCGCGGCCTCGGCCGGTCCGGAGACCGCCGGGCGGGCGCCGGGCACCAGCAGGTCGGCGGTGGCCATGGCCCGGCCCAGCCGGTGCAGCGGGGTGAGGCCTATCCGCAGGACGACCGCGTTGCCTGCCAGCAGCGCGGCGAGGCCGGCGAGCAGGATCAGTGCCTCGTCCGGCAGGACCGGGGTCGACACGGTGACCGGTCCCAGCAGGAGTGCGGTGGCGACGACGAGGCCCGCGGCATTGAGCGAGAAGATCCGCCAGAACAGCGACACGGTCCTCTTTCCGCTCCTCCCGGCCTCGGCGCGCGACACGGCCTCGACCAGCTTCGCCGCCCGCGACCGGCCGCGTATATCCGTCACGACACCCATATCGCCACCGTACGCGCGGATGACAGCATGGCGTGGCCGCGAGCACGTCACGGGCGTGACGCGAGCACGGCAAGGCACGCAGGACGAATGAGGGGAAAACTCGTGTCAGCTCCACGCCTGAGGGCGACGCCGCTGCCGGGTATCGGGGTCCAGTACGACCTGGTGACCCGGGAACACCGCCATCTGTCGGTGGTGGCTCACCGCGACGGGGCCCGCACGGTGAACGTGTACCGGTCCGACGACCCCGATTCCTGCGCGCACTCGCTGCGGCTGGCCGCGGCGGAGGCCGGCGCGCTGATCGACGCGCTCAAGCCGTCGCACCACAGCGCGAACCTGCTCTACACCACCGACCTGGGGCTGGTCGCCGAGCGGATCGAGGTGTCCGCGACGTCCCGCTGGAACGGCCGTCTGCTGGGCGAGACGTGCATGCGGACCGAGACCGGCGCGTCCGTCGTCGCGGTGCTGCGGCGGGCCGAGGCGATCCCGTCGCCGGCGCCGGACTTCCGGCTGGTGGGTGGTGACACCTTGATCGTCATCGGCACCCGCGAGGGCGTCGACGCGGCCGCGGCGATACTCGGGCAGGAGTGAGCCGGTGCACTCCGCGGTTCTGCTGATCGAGTTCGGCTCCATCATCCTGGGGCTCGGGCTGCTCGGCCGGTTCGCCGGCCGGTACCGCCTCTCCCCCATCCCGCTGTACCTGCTGGCCGGTCTCGCCTTCGGCGAGGGAGGGCTCCTGCCGCTGGGGGCGAGCGAGGAGTTCATCGCCGCCGGCGCGGAGATCGGCGTCATCCTGCTGCTGCTGATGCTGGGCCTCGAGTACACGGCCAGCGATCTGGTCACCAACCTCAAGTCCCACTATCCGGCCGGTCTCGTCGACTGCGCGCTCAACGCCGTGCCGGGCGCGGTGGCGGCGCTGCTGCTGGGCTGGGGCCCGGTGGCCGCCGTGGTCCTCGCGGGGGTGACGTGGATCTCGTCGTCCGGTGTCATCGCCAAGGTGCTCGGTGACCTCGGCCGGGTCGGCAACCGGGAGACCCCGGTGATCCTGAGCGTGCTGGTCCTGGAGGACCTGGCGATGGCGGTGTACCTGCCGATCGTCACGGCGCTGGTGGCCGGTGCCGGGCTGATGACCGGAAGCATCACCCTGGCGATCGCGCTGGGCGCGGCGGGCCTGGTGCTGTTCGTGGCGGTCCGTTACGGCCGCCTGATCTCGCGGTTCGTCTCCAGCGACGACCCGGAGAAGCTGCTGCTGGTGGTGCTGGGCCTGACGATCCTGGTCGCGGGTGTCGCGCAGCAGCTCCAGGTGTCGGCCGCCGTGGGCGCGTTCCTGGTGGGCATCGCGCTGTCCGGTGAGGTCGCGGAGGGTGCGCACACGCTGCTGAGCCCCCTGCGGGACCTCTTCGCCGCCGTCTTCTTCGTCTTCTTCGGTCTGCACACCGACCCGGCCAGCATTCCGCCGGTCCTGCTGCCCGCTCTGGCGCTGGCCCTGCTCACCACCGTGACGAAGATCGCCACCGGTTACTGGGCGGCGCGGCGGGCCGGGATCTCCGTCAAGGGGCGCTGGCGCGCGGGCGGCGCACTGGTGGCGCGCGGCGAGTTCTCGATCGTCATCGCGGGCCTCGCGGTCTCGGCCGGCATCGAGCCGTCCCTGGGGCCGCTGGCCACGGCCTACGTCCTCATCCTGGTCGTGCTCGGCCCCCTCACCGCCCGCTTCACCGAACCGCTGGCGACCCGTCTGTTCCGCCCGCGCGACCGTCCCGACCGCCCCGGCGGCCTTCCCGGCGGGGCCGACGGGACGCCTCGCCCGGCGGGGGCGGAGGCGTCGGTCGGCGACTGACCCGCCCCCCTGCGGGGTCGCGCCACCCGACCCGGCTCGTCACGACCCCGGTACGCGGCAGGTGCCGGGGTCGTGCCGTACGCCCCCTCAGGCCCCGGGCGCGTCCACGGCGTCCGGCGTCCGCGGCTCCCATCCCTGCCGGCGCAGGACGCCCGCCACGTCCGGCGCCTCGTAGTGCTCTCCCTTGAGGACCTTGCCGTCGGCCCGGCGGCTGACCCGGCCGTCGGGGCCCAGCTTGGTCATGTTGGAGCGGTGGATCTCGGCGATCACCGCGTCGAGGTCGATGCCGTGGACGAGGGCCGTGCCGTAGGCCACGTAGACCACGTCGGCCAGTTCGTGCGCGAGGTGGTCGAGCGGTCCCCGCACCGACACCTCGGCGACCTCGGCGGCCTCCTCGGCGAGCAGCTCGCCCCGGTGGGCGGCCAGGCCGGGAGCGATCTCGGTGGGCGTGCCGCGGACGTCCAGGCCGAAGGCGAGGTGGAAGGCGCGGACTAGGTCGGCGGGCGAAGTGCTCATGTCGACGACTGTAGCCAGCGCCACTGACAGCGGGCCCCGCGCCGGTGCCGGCCCGCCGTGTGCCCGCCGTGTGCCCGTCGTGTGAGTTCGGCCCTGGTCAGCGGGGTCGCGGGCTGGCAGGATCGCGCCCATGTCCACGCTGCTCTCCCGAATCGGCAGGCGCCGGGCCGTCCAGGGGACGGTCGCCGGTGTCGTCGCCCTCGGGCTGCTGCTGTGGTGGCTGCTGCCGCTGGGCGAGGAACCGCCGCGCGGGACGATCACGTTCAGCACGGGCACCCGCGCGGGGGTCTACCAGAAGTACGGCGAGCTGCTGCGCGCCGAGCTGCGCGAGGACATGCCGGGCCTGAAGGTGCGGTTGACGACCAGCGCCGGCTCCCAGGAGAACGTCGAGCGGGTGGCCTCCGGGGAGGCCGACTTCACGATCGCCGCGGCGGACGCGGTGGAGACGTACAAGATCGCCGGACGGCCGGGCGCCGACGGACTGCGCGGGGTCGCCCGCCTCTACGACGACTACGTGCAGCTCGTGGTGCCGAGCGACTCGGACATCCAGACCGTCGCCGACCTGCGCGGCAAACGGGTCGCCATCGGGCTGCCGAACTCGGGCGTGCGGCTGATCGCCACCCGGCTGCTGGCGGCCGTCGGGATCGATCCGGAGCGGGACATCACGCCCCGCGCGGACGGCATCGACACCGGCCCCGGGCGGCTGGGCGAAGAGCTCGACGCCTTCTTCTGGTCGGGCGGTGTGCCGACGGAAGGGCTGGAGAAGATCGCGGAGAGTTCCGCGTTCCGGTTCGTGCCGATCGACGAGAGCCTCGTCGCCGAGCTGCACGAGTCAGGCGGCGCCACCCGCTACTACCGGCCCACCAACATGCCGGAGTCGGCCTACCCCACCGTCCAGAACGGTGCCGTGGTCCCCACGATGGCGGTGTCCAACCTGCTGATGACCCGCGCGGACATGGATCCCCGGCTCACCGAGTGGCTGACCAGGACGGTCCTCGACAGCCGCGACGGCATCGGGGCGCACGTCCACTCCGCGCAGCTGGTGGATCTGCGTACGGCCATCTACACCGCCCCGCTGGAACTGCACGCCGGCGCCCAGCGCTACTACCGGTCGGTCAAGCCGTAGGGCTCCGGCTCCGCCCGCGGTCCCGATCTGGGCACCGTGACCGTCACCTCCAGGCCGTGCGGCTCGTGGTGCCCGAAGGAGATCGAGCCGTCGCCCGCCGCCAGCAGCGCCCGGCAGATGGACAGGCCGAGGCCGGAGCCCTTGATGTTCTGGTGCCGGCCGCTGCGCCAGAAACGGTCTCCCACGCGCGCGAGCTCATCGTCGGTCAGCCCGGGGCCGTTGTCGGTGACGACGACACGGGCGGACTCCCCGGTGGAGGCGACCGTGACGCGCACGGTCTCGTCCGGCGGCGTGAACTTCACCGCGTTGTCGATGACCGCGTCCAGGGCGCTGGAGAGGGTCACCGGGTCGGCCCAGCCGGTGGTCGGAGGGCAGTCCCCCACCAGCCGTACGCCCTTGGCCTCGGCCGTCGGTGACCAGGCCGCCACCCGCTCGGCGGTCAGGGCGCCGATGTCGGTGACCGCGAGGTCGGCCTCGCTGTGCTCGGCGAGCGCCAGGTCGAGCAGGTCGTCCAGGACCCGGGCCAGGCGCTTGCCCTCGGCCTGGACGGAGGCGATCTCCTCGTTGCCCTCGGGCAGTTCCAGGGCGAGCAGCTCGATGCGCAGCAACAGTGCCGACAGGGGGTTGCGCAGTTGGTGCGAGGCGTCGGCGACGAACGCGCGCTGCTGTTCCAGCACGTCCTCCACGTGGTCCGCCATCTCGTTGAACGACCCGGCCAGCCGCCTCAGCTCCGGCGGCCCCCCGGCCGGCGCGACCCGGGACTTGAGCCGTCCGGTGGCGATGTCGTGGGTGGTGGCGTCGAGCACCCGTACCGGCCGCAGCACCCAGCCGGTCAGCCGGAGCGCGGCGCCGACGGCGAGCAGCATCGCGGCGACCTCCCCGGCGCCGATGATCAGCCAGCCGCGCAGGGTGCGCGAGTGCATCGAGTCGGTGGGCGAGTCGGTGACCACGACCGCGACCACGTCCCCGTCCCGGATGACCGGCGAGGCGACCACGAGCCGCCCGTCCTCCCAGGGCCACACCTGGCGCGGGTCGTGGCTGCGGCGGCTGAGCAGCGCCTCGTCGAAGGAGTCGCGCACCTCGCCGGTCTGCGGCAGGAACCAGGTCGTCGGCGCGTTGGCCATCGGGATGTGGTTGCGGTAGAAGACGCCCGCCCTGATGCCGTACACCTCGTAGTAGCTGATCAACTCGGTCTGCAGGGTCTCCAGGCGCTCGTCGGTGGTGGTCCGGCGCGACCCGCCCGGCACGTCCTCGGTGACGAACTGGGCGAGCGCGGCGAAGCGTGCCGTGTCGTCGATGCGGTCGATGACGACCTTCTGCTGCTCCGCGCGGGCGACGCTGATCCCGAGCGGAACGCCGAGCGCGAGCAGTACGGCCGCCATCAGGACGATGAGCAGCGGGAGCAGACGTGAACTCACCCGGCGCCGCTACCCGGTGGGGGCGACGAGGCGGTAGCCGACGCCGCGGACGGTCTCGATGAGCGCCGGCATGCGCAGCTTGGCGCGCAGGGACGCGACGTGCACCTCCAGGGTGCGCCCGGTCCCCTCCCAGCTGGTGCGCCATACCTCGCTGATGATCTGCTCCCGGCGGAAGACCACGCCGGGGCGCTGTGCGAGCAGGGCGAGGAGGTCGAACTCCTTGCGGGTCAGTTGGACGACCGAACCGTCCACGCTCACCTGGCGCGTCGGCAGCTCGATGCGCACCGGCCCGAGCCGCACCACGTCCTCGGCGCCGACCGGGGCGTCCTCGTGGGCGGTGCGCCTGCTGACGGCGTGGATGCGGGCGAGCAGTTCCCCGGTGTCGTACGGCTTGACCACGTAGTCGTCGGCACCGAGGTTCAGCCCGTGGATGCGGGAGCGGACGTCGGAGCGCGCGGTGACCATGATGACCGGGGTGCTGGTGCGCTTGCGGATCTTGCCGCAGACCTCGTAGCCGTCCTGGTCGGGCAGGCCGAGGTCGAGCAGGACGACGCCGAAGCAGTCGCTCTCGGGAACGAGCGCCTGGAGCGCCTCCTCGCCGCTGCGCGCGTGGGTGACGTCGAAGCCGTGCCGTGCCAGGATCGCGGACAGGGCGGCGGCCACGTGGTTGTCGTCCTCGACGAGCAGCAGTCTCATCCGCGCTCCCTTCGGTTCATCGGCCGTACGCTCGGAGTGTGTACAAAGCGTGCGCCACGCGCGTGCACCTTGCAGTGACGCCGATGGAGGGGGACGGCGTCAAGGGGGTTCCGGTTTCGGCCGCTCGAAGTTATCCGGCCGATATGCGCCCTGCTCACAAGTGCTACGACTCGTGTCCGATTGCTATCGGATCGTGATGCTCAGATTCCCCTCAGATGTAGAGACGCAGGTCGATACGCGTTACTACTGTCCTCCGAAACCGAGGAGGACGGAGCACGAGAGCGATGACCGAAGTATCGGTGGCCAAGCAGGATGCGGCCGCGACCGGCGAACTGGTCGTCCTGAAGAGTGTCAACAAGCACTTCGGCGCGTTGCACGTGCTCCAGGACATCGACCTCACGATCACCCGCGGCGAGGTCGTCGTGGTCATCGGGCCCTCCGGGTCCGGCAAGTCCACCCTGTGCCGCACCATCAACCGCCTGGAGACCATCGACTCCGGGTCGATCGCGATCGACGGCAAGCCCCTGCCCGCGGAGGGCAAGGAGCTCGCGAGGCTGCGGGCCGACGTCGGCATGGTCTTCCAGTCCTTCAACCTCTTCGCGCACAAGACGGTGCTCGAGAACGTGACCCTGGGCCAGGTGAAGGTCCGCAAGGCCGACGCCAAGAAGGCCGAGGAGAAGGCACGGGCCCTGCTCGACCGCGTCGGTGTGAGCGCCCAGGCGGACAAGTACCCCGCGCAGCTCTCCGGCGGTCAGCAGCAGCGCGTCGCCATCGCGCGGGCGCTGGCCATGGACCCCAAGGTCATGCTCTTCGACGAGCCCACGTCGGCGCTCGACCCCGAGATGATCAACGAGGTCCTGGAGGTCATGAAGCAGCTCGCCCGTGACGGCATGACCATGGTCGTCGTCACGCACGAGATGGGCTTCGCCCGGTCGGCGGCCAACCGCGTGGTCTTCATGGCGGACGGCCGGATCGTCGAAGAGGCCACGCCGGACCAGTTCTTCAGCAACCCGCGCAGCGACCGTGCCAAGGACTTCCTGTCGAAGATCCTGCACCACTGACACGGTGCGGCTCCGGCGCCCCGCGTCGTCGCCCGCCCCGGCGGCCCCGCACGCGTCGGCCGCATCCGATCGCCTGATCCTCTGATCGTCCGATCACCGTTCGATCACAGCCAAAGGATGTTCACCATGAAGCTCCGCAAGGTCACCGCCGCCTCGGCCACCGTGCTCGCCCTCGCCCTGACCGCCACCGCGTGCGGCTCCGACGACGGGGACGACAGCGGCTCCTCCGGCGGCGGCGGCAAGAAGATCACCATCGGCATCAAGTTCGACCAGCCGGGCCTCGGCCAGAAGACCCCCGACGGCTACGAGGGCTTCGACGTGGACGTCGCCACGTACGTCGCCAAGAAGCTCGGCTACACCGAGGACCAGATCGAGTGGAAGGAGTCGAAGAGCGCCGACCGCGAGACCATGCTGCAGCGCGGTGACGTCGACTTCATCGCCGCCACGTACTCGATCACCCCGGAGCGCTCGGAGAAGGTCGACTTCGCCGGCCCGTACCTGCTGGCGCACCAGGACGTGCTGCTGCGCGCCGACGAGGACTCGGTCAAGGCGCCGGAGGACCTCAACAACAAGAAGCTGTGCTCGGTCACCGGCTCCACCTCGGCCCAGAACGTCAAGGAGAAGCTGGCCCCCAAGGCCCAGCTCCAGGAGTACCCGACGTACTCGGCCTGCCTGACCGGTCTCCAGAACGGCGCCATCGACGCGCTGACCACAGACGACTCGATCCTCGCCGGTTACGCCTCCCAGTCGCAGTTCAAGGGCAAGTTCAAGCTGGGCGGCTTCAAGATGACCAACGAGAACTACGGCATCGGCGTCAAGAAGGGCAGCGACCTCAAGGCCAAGATCAACGACGCGCTCGAGGCCATGGTCTCCGACGGTGCCTGGGAGACGGCCGTCAAGGACAACTTCGGCCCGGCCAACTACAAGAACGAGCCGGCGCCGAAGATCGGCGACATCAAGAGCTGAGGCCGGGCCTGACAGGGTGCGCCGCCCTCCGGAAGGGGCGGCGCACCGGGGCGGGCATCCCTACACGCGGAAGCGCGGGAGATCGTGTTCGACTTTCTTCAGGATTACGACCTGGCGGGAGCCTTCTGGACGACAGTGCAGCTCGCTGTGCTCTCGGCCGTCGGCTCCCTGATCTGGGGCACCATGCTGGCCGCCATGCGGGTCGGCCCGGTGCCGCTGATGCGCGGCTTCGGGACCGCCTACGTGAACATCGTGCGGAACATCCCGCTGACGGTGATCATCCTGTTCGCTTCGCTGGGGCTGAACCAGACGCTGGGCGTCACACTCGGCGGCGGGGACGACTTCGAGACGATCAACTTCCGGCTCGCCGTACTCGGTCTGATCCTCTACACCTCGGCCTTCGTGTGCGAGGCGCTGCGCTCCGGCATCAACACCGTGCCGGTCGGCCAGGCCGAGGCGGCGAGGGCGATCGGGCTCAGCTTCGGCCAGGTGCTGCGCCATGTGGTGCTGCCCCAGGCGTTCCGGTCCTCCGTGGTTCCGCTGGCGAACGTTCTGATCGCGCTCATCAAGAACACCACGGTGGCTGCCGCGATCGGTGTCACCGAGGCGGCCCTCGTGATGAAGGAGATGATCGAGAACGAGGCGCAGTTGCTGCTGATCTCCGCGATCATCGCCCTCGGGTTCGTGATTCTGACGCTGCCGACCGGTCTGATTCTCGGCTGGGTGGGCAAGAAGGTGGCGGTGAAGCGATGAGCTCGGTTCTCTACGACGCCCAGGGGCCCCGCGCAAAGCGCCGCAACGTCCTGTTCACGGTCGTCTTCTTCCTTGCCTTCGCGGCTCTGCTCTGGTGGGTCATCAGTACCCTCACCGACAAGGGCCAGCTCGAATGGGCCAAGTGGGAGATGTTCTTCACCAGCGGTGAGCCCTGGTCGACCTACATCTGGCCGGGCCTGGAGAACACCTTGAAGGCCGCGGGGCTCGCGGTGGTCATCGCCCTGCCACTCGGTGCCGTGCTCGGCATCGCCCGCATGTCGGACCACGCGTGGGTTCGGATTCCGGCCGCGATCGTGGTCGAGTTCTTCCGGTCCATTCCCGTGCTGGTCCTGATGATCTTCGGCCTCGCGCTGTTCTCCGAGTACACCGATGTCAGTTCCGACGTTCGTCCGCTCTACGCGGTCGTCACGGGCCTGGTGCTGTACAACGCCTCGGTCCTCGCGGAGATCGTCCGGGCCGGCATCCTGGCCCTGCCCCGGGGGCAGGCCGAAGGCGCGATGGCGATCGGCCTGCGCAAGGGCCAGGTCATGCGGCTGATCCTGCTGCCGCAGGCGGTCACCGCGATGCTGCCGGCCATCGTCAGCCAGCTCGTGGTGATCGTGAAGGACACCGCCCTCGGTGGCGCGGTCCTCACCTTCACCGAGCTGCTCGCCTCGGGCAACACGATGAGCAGTTACTACGGCGCCAACACCATCGCCAGCTTCACCGTGGTCGCAGTGATCTACATCGGGCTCAACTTCGCGCTCACGAGCTTCGCGAGCTGGCTGGAGCGCAGGCTCCGGAAGGCCAAGAAGTCGACCGGTGCGGTGCTGGGGGCGGATGACAACCAGCCGAACGCCGGAGCGATCGCCGGTGGCGGCGGAGGCGGGTTCTGACACCCGGTCACCTCATGTGACCATCACGGAGGCAGTGGCATGATCGCCACTGCCTCCGTCGCTTGACGCCAGCAGCGGCAATAGGTTGCATACGTTCTGTGACCGTGCACCCTGCTCCAACGTCCTGTTCACCCACGTCCCCCGGGACACCGTCACGGGCAGGGGGCGTCGCGCCGTGGACCCGGTGATCATCACCGGAGCGGGGCCCGTCGGGCTCACGCTCGCCCTGGCGCTGGCGCGGCAGGAGGTGCCCTGTGTCGTCCTGGACGAAGGCCCCGGCAAGGACGAGCCGCGTCCCGCGCGCACCGTCGTCCTGCGCGAGGACACCGTCGCCCTCGTCGAGCGGCTGACCGGCACGCCGTTGACGGGCCTGGGTCTGCGTTGGGCCGGATGGCGGTCGATGCGGCGCAAGCAGGTGACACGCGAGGTCGTTTTCGGCGACACCGATCCGGCGCCCCTGCACATCGCCCAGCACGAACTGACCGGTGTCCTGCGCACGGCGCTCACCCGCGAACCGCTCGCCAGGATCGCCGCGGACAGCCGCCTGGACGGCATCGAGCAGGAGCGTTCCGGCGTCACGGCCCACACCCGCGGCGCCGACGGCACCTGGTGGCGCGGCAGCTACCTGGTCGGCTGCGACGGCCCCCGCTCCACCGTCCGCAAGCTCCAGGACATCCGCTTCCCCGGCCGTACGGCGGTGGAACGATACGCCGTCGCCGCGCTGCGCACCGAACTCCCCTGGACCGACGAGGCGCTGCTCCACCGGATGCCACCGTGGCGGACGTCCGGTCCTTCGGCGGGCGAGGTCGTCGGCCGCCCGCTGCCGGACGGTGTCTGGCGGCTGGACTGGCTGCTGCCGCCCGGCAAGGACCTGGTCACCCCCGAACTGCTGGTGAACCGGGTCCGCGAGACCCTCACCGGCTGGGCCGGCGGGACGGCCCCGTCGTACGAACTCCTCGACACCGGAGTCCACACGGTCCACCACCGGCTGGCCCGCCGCTGGCGCGTGGGCCGCGTGCTCCTCGCCGGGGACGCGGCCCACCTCCTGGGCGCGCTGGGTACGCAGGGCCTCGAGGAAGGGCTCCGGGACGCCGACAACCTCGCCTGGAAACTGGCCCTGGCCTGGCACCACGGGCCGCGCGACACCCTGCTCGACAGCTACCAGGAGGAGCGGCGCACGGCCATCGCCGCCCGGCTGCGCGCCGCCGACCAGGTGCTGCCGCTGCTGCGCGGTGGCGGGGGCCTGCGTTCCTACGTCCCCGGCTCGGCCCGCGGCAACGACTCGATGCTCACGGACGGTCACCTCGGGCACGGGGCGCTCGGTGTCCCGGGGGCGTACGCCGATTCGCCTCTCGCGCCGGTCGGCCTCGCCGGGGAGGTGGCCGTCGGCACCTCACCCGGGGCGCCCGTCACCGACGTGCGGGTGACGGCCGAGGACGGCACGTTCGTACGGCTGCGCGACCGGCTCGGGCGCGGGGCGCTGCTGGTGGTGCTGATCGCGCCGGGTACGGGGGTGTGGGACCGCAAGCACTGGGTGACCGCCGGGATCATGCCCCGGCTGGCGGCAGCGGTGACGGCACTGCCGCACCACGCCGAACTGCTGGTCGCCGAGGCGTACCCGGGTGCCGCCGCCCACACGGTGCTGCTCGTTCGTCCCGACGGCCACCTGGTCACGGCGCTGGGCGGGGTGCGTCCGGCCGACCTGTACGCGGCGGCCGAGGCGGCGCTGGGCGGGGCGCCGGCGGTGCCCGCGGACGCGGAGGAGGCGGCGGACGCGGGAGCCGCGGCCGGGACCCGCTGACCGGCCTTCTGGAGAGGGGATGCGGCCGGTGGCTGTGGGATCGGCCGGCCGTTGTCCGTATGGTGACGGTGAGTTGACCGGCCACCACCGTCGTGGTCTACTCCCGATCGTGACCGACACCTGTGTGCACCTGTGGCGGAGGGTCCATATGGACCTCGTCCGCTATGCGAGCTGCATGTGTCGCCCGTCCTGCTGAATTCGCCTCTTCTCCCTTCGCGCGGCGCCGCCCAGGCACATGGCCGCGCGCTCCCTCGCGAACCTCAGGACGGTACCCGTGTCTGTCTCCTCCTCCGCCCCTGCCTCCGTGGCGACGGCCGCTCCCACCCAGGCCGAACTCCTCGACTTCGTACGGCGTACGGCCGCCGACTCCGCCCTCCTCGCCTCCCTCCCGCTCGATCCCGGGGGCCGCACCTGGGTGCGGCTGGCCGGGCCGGGCGGCAGCGAAGCCTGGCTGATCGGCTGGCCGCCCGGCACGGGAACCGGCTGGCACGACCACGCCGAGTCCGTGGGCGCCTTCGTGACCGCGGCGGGCAAGCTTTCGGAGCACGCCCTCGCCGCCCGCCTGCCCGCCGACGGATGGAAGACCCTGGAGCTCACCGACGGCGTGGACCGTCGACGCCGGCTCCCGGCCGGCCAGGGACGCGCCTTCGGGCGGCACCACGTCCACGAGGTGCTCAACGAGTCGCCCGACCGGCACGCGGTCTCCGTGCACGCCTACTACCCGCCGCTGCCGCAGATCCGCCGCTACAGCCGCAGTGGGCAGATCCTGCGTCTGGAGCAGGTCGAGCGTCCGCAGGACTGGCAGTGAGCGAGCCCATCGGAATCGACGCGCTGCTGGAGCGGGTGCGCGGCGGGTACCAGCGGATCACGCCACGCGCGGCGTACGAGGCCGCCGAGTCCGGCACGGCGCTGCTGGCGGACATCCGCTACGCCGCCCTGCGGGAGCGGGACGGCCTGATCCCCGGCGCCCTGGTGATCGAGCGCAACGAACTGGAGTGGCGCCTCGATCCTGGTGGCAGCCACCGGCTCCCCGAGGCCACAGGGCATGACCTGCGCGTCGTCGTGGTGTGCAACGAGGGCTACGCGTCCAGCCTCGCGGCGGAGTCCCTGCACCGCCTGGGCCTGCACCGGGCCACCGATCTCATCGGCGGCTTCCAGGCGTGGCGGGAGGCGGGACTACCGGTGATCGTTCCGTAGCAGCCCGGTCGATGTCAGCCGGGTACCGGGGCCGGTGGACGGCCGCCGGGCTGGCGCACGATCGCTGGGCCGGTGGCCGACCGCTTGGCCGGTGGACGGCCGCCGGGCCGGTGGACGGCCGCTTGGCCGGTGAAGGCCAGGCGGTCTGGAAGACGGGTCCCTGGCCGGGGTTCGGGTTCGGGGCTCGGCGTGTCCTTCACGTTCGCCGGAGCGGGCCTCGGCGCCGGGGTCAGAACCCCTCGTCGAGGAACTCCGCGTCCTCGCCCTCCTCCTCCAGCGCCTGCCGGACCACCCGCAGGGCCATGCCCTCGGAGTAGCCCTTGCGGGCCAGCATCCCCGCGAGGCGGCGCAGCCTCTTGTCGCGGTCGAGACCCCTGGTGGAGCGCAATTTCCGGGCGACCAGTTCGCGTGCGGTCTCCTCCTCCTGCTCGGCGTCCAGCCGGGAGACGGCGGCGTCGATGAGCGTGGCGTCGACCCCCTTGGTCCGCAGCTCCCTGGCGAGGGCCCGGCGAGCCAGCCCGCGGCCGTGGTGCCGGGACTCCACCCAGGCGTCCGCGAAGGCGCTGTCGTTGATCAGGCCGACCTCCTCGAACCTGGACAGCACCTCCTCGGCGGCCTCGTCGGGGATCTCCCGCTTGCGCAGGGCGTCGGCGAGTTGTCTGCGGGTGCGCGGGGTCCCGGTGAGCAGGCGCAGGCACATCGCCCGAGCCTGCTCGACCGGGTCCCGCGGAGGCTCCCCCTTCTCGGCCCTCGACGAGGAAGTGGTACCTCCGTCCTCGGCGGACGACTCCGCGCGCTCACGCCGCCGTCGCCCGCGCGTGCCGCCCGTTCCCCTGCCCCGTCCGCCCCCGCGAGGCGCCCCGCCGTCACCGTGGCGCGCCTCACCGTCGTCGGGGAGGCCGGCTGCGTACGGGGTCGCGGTCGCCCCGTACGCTCCGCCGTCCGCCCCGGCGGAGCCGTCGTCACCCGGTTCCGCCTGCCCGCGCTCCCACGGCGCGGCATCCGGGTCCGGGTGGGCGTACTCGGCCCAGTCGGTTCGTCGTGTCACGGATCAGCTCTTGGCTGCCGCGGCCTTGGACTTGGTGGCCTTGGCCGTCGCGGGGGCGGGAACCACCGGTGCGGCGGCGGCCGGGGCGGCGGAGGCGGCGGCGGCGTCCGCACCCGGCTCGGTGGCCGGCTCCTCGGGACGCACTCCGACGCCCAGCTTCTCCTTGATCTTCCTCTCGATCTCGTTGGCGAGGTCGGGGTTGTCCTTCAGGAAGTTGCGCGCGTTCTCCTTGCCCTGGCCGAGCTGGTCGCCCTCGTACGTGTACCAGGCGCCGGCCTTGCGGACGAAGCCGTGCTCCACGCCCATGTCGATCAGGCCGCCCTCGCGGCTGATGCCCTGGCCGTAGAGGATGTCGAACTCGGCCTGCTTGAAGGGCGGCGCGACCTTGTTCTTGACGACCTTGACGCGGGTGCGGTTGCCGACCGCGTCGGTGCCGTCCTTCAGCGTCTCGATGCGGCGGATGTCGAGTCGCACCGAGGCGTAGAACTTCAGCGCCCGGCCACCGGTCGTGGTCTCCGGGGAGCCGAACATCACGCCGATCTTCTCGCGGAGCTGGTTGATGAAGATCGCGGTGGTCTTGGACTGGTTGAGCGCGCTGGTGATCTTCCGCAGGGCCTGGCTCATCAGGCGGGCCTGCAGACCGACGTGACTGTCACCCATCTCGCCCTCGATCTCCGCGCGGGGCACGAGGGCCGCGACGGAGTCGATGACGATGAGGTCGAGGGCACCGGAGCGGACCAGCATGTCCACGATCTCCAGGGCCTGCTCGCCGTTGTCCGGCTGGGACAGGATCAGGTTGTCGATGTCGACGCCGAGCTTCTGCGCGTACTCGGGGTCGAGGGCGTGCTCCGCGTCCACGAACGCGACCTGGCCGCCGGCCTTCTGCGCGTTCGCCACCGCGTGCAGGGTCAGGGTCGTCTTGCCCGAGGACTCGGGGCCGTAGACCTCGATGACGCGGCCGCGCGGCAGACCGCCGACGCCGAGGGCCACGTCGAGCGCGGTCGACCCGGTCGGGATGACCTCGATGGGCTCCTTCGACCGGTCGCCCATGCGCATGACCGCGCCCTTGCCGAACTGCCGTTCAATCTGTGCGAGCGCGGCGTCCAGGGCCTTCTCGCGGTCGGTTCCTGCCATGGGTTCCACCCGGTTTGCTTGATTCGATCGCTTCACGTCAAAGACGCTAATGCCTGCCACTGACAATCCACCCCGATGCGGGTCCGGCCTGTGGATAACTCGGGCACTTCTCCGCCCAAACCCAGTCGAATCACCCGTCACGAGCCTCGCCAGAGCCTCCATGAGAATGGATGTTCGATTTTGGTGTCAAGCGCACCACGCGGCACCTCCGAGCGTACGTCTGCCAGGCCGGCGGCCGGGTGGCTAGAGTGCGGACCGCGACGCGAGGAGGGGGAACGGCATGGCCAAGGTCAACGTCAGTCTCGACGCCGAACTGGTGGTGGAGGTGATGGTCCTGGCCGGCATCGGCTCGCCCCAGGACGCCGTGGAGGCGGTGGTGCGGGACTACATCGCCCGCGGCCACCGCACGGAGACCCGTACCGGCTCCAGGGACCGCGACCTGCGGGAGGTCGACGCCAAGCCGCAGGAGCCGCAGGGCTGAGCCCCACGGGCTCAGCCGCCGCCCCCGCCCTCCTCCGACCCGGAGCCCGTGGAGTCCGGTCGCCGGGCCCACAGCTTCCGCAGTCGCGTGGGGCTCCCGACCCCCGCCCTGCGGTTGCGCCGCCCGTGCACGCGCGGATCGTCCGTGACGTCGTAGCGCTTGACGTACGCACCGAGGAACGCCTGCAGCGTGGCGATCGCCGGGATGGCGATCAGCGCGCCGACGGCGCCGAGCAGCGCGGTGCCCGCGACGACCGAACCGAAGGCGACCGCGGGATGGATGTCCACGGTCTTGGACGTCAGCTTGGGCTGCAGCACGTAGTTCTCGAACTGCTGGTAGATCACCACGAAGATCAGCACCCACAGCGCGTACCAGGGGTTGACCGTGAAGGCGATCAGCATGGGCAGGGCGCCCGCCAGATAGGTGCCGATGGTGGGGATGAACTGCGACACCAGGCCCACCCACACGGCCAGCGCGGGAGCGTAGGGGACCTCCAGGAACTCCAGGAGGACGTAGTGCGCTATCCCCGAGATCAGTGCCATGAGACCGCGCGAGTACAGGTAGCCGCCGGTCTTGTCCACGGCGATCTCCCACGCGCGCAGGACCTCGGCCTGCCGCGCGGGCGGCAGGACGGAGCAGAGGGCGCGCCGCAGCCGGGGGCCGTCGGCGGCGAAGTAGAACGAGAACAACAGGACCGTCAGCAGCTGGAAGAGTCCGCCGAGGACCTGGGCCGACACGTCCAGCACTCCGGTGGCGCTGTTCTGCACGTAGGTGCGCAGCCAGTCGGAGCGGAGCAGCCCTTCTTGGATGTCGACCCGTCTCAGCTCGGTGTGGAAGTGGCCGTTGACCCAGTTGATGACGGAGTCGAGGTAGTCCGGGAAGTCCTCGACCATCTTGACGATCTGGCCGGCGAGCATGGAGCCGAGCAACGTGACGAAACCCGCCGCGGCGGCCAGCACGGCGAGGAAGACCAGGAAGGTGGCCAGCCCGCGGCGCAGACCGCGCCCGGCCATCCAGCTCACCGCGGGCTCGATGGCGAGAGCCAGGAAGAACGCGATGAGGATGTTGATCAGCAGCCCGGTGAGCTGGTGGAAGGCCCAGCTGCCCAGCTGGAAGACGGCGACGAGCGCGAGGGCCAGCACCATGGCGCGCGGCAGCCAGCGCGGCATGCGGGCGCCGGGCCCGGCGGTACCGCCGGCAGGGGGACCGGTGGGCGGCGCCGCGCCGGTCGGGGATGCGTGCTGCCGGGCCGCTCGCCCGGTCTCCTCAGTGGGTGCCACGGACCAAGTCTCGCCCACGCCACCGGCGGCCGAGTCCCCTCCGCCGATCTCCGTGACCGATCAGCGCTGTTCCTGTGGCACGTTCATGACGGTGCAGACCACCCGCCACACGTCCTTGGTGTCCCAGCCGGCGTCCAGTGCCTCGTGCACCGTACGCCCGCCCAGCTCCGTCATCACGTGGTCGCGCGCGAAGGTGTCGGCGTAACCCGGACCGAAGTGATCCGTCATCCGCTCCCAGAAGACCGTCAACCGCATGCCTCCAGTATCCCGCCCCTGAGAGTGGGCCCCGAGCCGGTGCCGGGTTCCCGGACCGTTTTTCGGCCTACGGTCTGTCCCATGGCCGAAACCGGAGCTTCCCCACTCCCCCCGACCCCCCTCACGCCGGCGTCGCACTCACCGCTCGCGCGCGCGGAGCACTTCGTCTGGCTGACGGCGCGCGTACTGGAGCAGCGTCTGTTCGCGTACCACTTCCGCGCCGGTGACGCCGAGCCGGTGGAGACCGCGCTGGACGCCTACCGCAACGGGGACGGCGGATACGGCCACGCGCTGGAGCCCGACCTGCGCGGTCCGGTCAGCCAGCCCCTGCACACCGCACGCGCCCTGCGTGTCCTGGACGCCGTCGGACGCTGCGGCGGACAGCGCGTGGAGCGGATGTGCCGCTACCTGACCTCCGTGTCCACCCCCGAGGGCGCCCTGCCGGCGATCCATCCCAGCCAGCGCGGGTATCCGTCCGCCCCTTTCGTGCCGGTCGTGGACGACCCGCCCGGCGAGCTGCTCGCCACCGGCCCGGTGGTCGGCCTGCTGCACCGCAACGACATCTGGCACGCCTGGCTGTTCCGGGCCACGGACTTCTGCTGGCAGACGGTCGAGTCGCTGGGGACCTCTCACCCGTACGAGGTCGAGGCCGCCGTGACCTTCCTGGACGCCGTTCCCGACCGCACGCGCGCGCAGGAGGCGGCCGACCGGCTGGGCCGCCTGGTGCGCGAGCAGCGCCTCGCCGTACTGGACCCGGAAGACCTGGACGCGTATCCGGTCTCCCCCGGCTACGCGCCGGGCGAGCACCATTTCCCCCACGACTACGCGAGGAATCCGCGCTCCCTCGCGCGCGCGTGGTTCACGGACGACGAGATGGACCGCTCCCTCGACTTCCTCGTGGCGGAGCAGGAGGAGGACGGCGGCTGGCCCGTCCGCTGGCAGCAGTGGGCACCGGCACCCGCGGCGGAGGCTCGTCCCGGAGTGACCCTGGAGGCCCTGCGCACGCTCCGGGCGTACGGTCGATCCCTGGACTGACCCCGCTCAACCGCCCAGGGCCCGGACGCCCGCGGTCACTCCCACGGCCGCCGCGACGACGAGCAGGAACGGCGCGCGCAGCACCAGCGCCACGGCGGCCGCGGCGACCCCCGCGGCCCGGGCGTCCAGCACGAGCGTCTGCCCGTCGGCCAAGGTCTGCTGGGCCGTCAGCGCGGCGAGGAGCGCGACGGGCAGCAGGGCCGCGAGGCGCCGGACCACAGGCCGCTCCAGGGCGCCGGCGGGCACGAGCAGCCCGAGGAGCTTGACGGCGTAACAGCCCACCGCGGTCAGACCGATCGCGATCCAGACGTTCAACGGTCCCCCTCCCCGGCACGGTCCCCGGCCGCACCTCGGCCGCGGCGTCCCCGCGCCCACAGGACGGCCGGGGCCGCCAGCGCGGCCACCAGGACCGGTACACCGGCGGGCAGCACCGGCAGCAGCCCCAGCCCCAGGACGACGGCCAGGCCGGCGACCACACGGTCCGTGGCGGTCCTGAGCATCGGCGCGAGCAGCGCCAGGAAGACCGCCGGGCCGGCGGCGTCGAGGCCCCAGGCGTCGGTGTCCCCGATGGCCTCGGCGCCCAGCGCACCGAACAGTGTGGTGAGGTTCCACAGCACGTACAGGCTGAGCCCGGTGACGGTGAACCCGATTCTCACCGCGCGCCGGGTGGGCTGCGCGAGGGCCACCGCCGTCGTCTCGTCGATCACCCACTGCGCGGCGAACGGCCGCACCGCGCGCGGGAGGGCCAGCAACTGCGACAGCCGCAGCCCGTAGAAGGCGTTGCGCACGCCCAGGAAGAAGGCCCCTGCCGCGGCGGTGAACGGGTTGCCTCCGGCCGCCAGCGCGCCCACCAGAGCGAACTGGGAGGCCCCGGTGAACACCAGGAGGCTGAGCGCGCAGGTCTGCGCGAGTGTCAGTCCGCTGCCCGCCGATGTCACCCCGAAGGCGAACCCGGACAGTCCGACGGCGACTCCGACCCCGAGGGCGTCCCGTACGACGGCGGCGTCCGGCTTGTCCTCGGCCACGCCCGTGTCGGGAACGACTGTCTGTTCTGTCACGCCTCGGACCGTAGGAGAAGCCGCCGCCGCGCGTCTTGTACGTTCTTGCGCTCCCGCTGGTAGGCACCGGGTGGCACGCCCACGATCCGCGCGAAGTGCCGGTTCAGGTGCGGCTGGTCGGTGAAGCCGACGGCGACGGCCGCCTCGGCCGGTGTCGTTCCGGCGTCGAGCAGCCGCCGCGCGCGGCGCACCCGGGCGTCCGTCAGCCAGGTGTGGGGTGGCATGCCGTAGGCGTCCCGGAAGGCGCGCAGCAGGGCGAACGGGCTGCTTCCCAGTTCCCCGGCGAGGCGCTCCAGGCTCGGCGGGTCCGCCATCCGGGCCTCCAGGGCGGCACGCGCGCGTGCCGCGGTCCTGGCCCCGGCCGTCCGCACTTCCTTCCTGGGCAGCGGCCCTCCGTTCAGCCGCAGCAGCCGGGTGACGGCCACCCGCAGGAAGGTGTCGGCGGCGAGCGCGTTTCCCTCGTCGGCCGCTCGCAGCACGCGGTGCACCAGCTCGACGGTGTACGGATCGTCGAGCACCGGCCGGACGAACCCCGGCGTCCCGCGCAGCGTCGTCGTCTCCGCCGCGATCCGGGCCACCAGTTCGGGCGCCGGGTAGACGGCGCCGTAGCGCCACCCCTCCGGCACTCCGGCCCGGCCGGTGTGCGGGGTGTCGGGGTTGATCAGGGCGAGCGATCCCGCGGTGGCGTACTGGTCGCTCCCGCCGTGGTGGAAGACCTCCACTCCGTCTGCGATGGCGGCGATGACGAAGTGCTCGTGGGTGTGACGTATGAACGTCTTCCGTATGTACCGGGCCCGCAGCAGATCGACGTCGGGCAGCTCCGCGTAGCGCCAGTGCCGTGCCCGCTCGTCCGATCCCGCCGCCATGCTCCCATTCTCCGTCAGTGCCCCGGCCCACCGATCCTCTCCTCGGAACACCCCCGCGGTCCCGTCACCGCCCCGCCGTTCGCCCAGCTCAGGCCGATTGTCAGTGCTCGGGTGCACGATGGATCCATGGTCAGCTCCGCACACCGAGCCCTGGACGGCTTCTCCCCCGCGACCCGCGGCTGGTTCACGGGGGCCTTCTCCGCGCCCACCGCCGCCCAGGCGGGGGCGTGGCAGGCCATCTCGGAGGGTTCGGACGTGCTGGTGGTCGCGCCCACCGGCTCCGGCAAGACGCTCGCCGCCTTCCTCGCCGCCCTGGACCAGCTGGCCTCGACGCCTCCGCCCGCCGACCCCAAGAAGCGCTGCCGCGTCCTGTACGTCTCCCCGCTCAAGGCCCTGGCCGTCGACGTCGAGCGCAATCTCCGCAGCCCGCTGACCGGCATCCGCCAGGAATCCGTCCGCCTCGGTCTGCCCGAGCCCGAGGTCAAGGTCGGCATCCGCTCCGGCGACACCCCGCCCGCCGAGCGCCGTGCCCTGTCCACCCGCCCGCCGGACATCCTGATCACCACCCCGGAATCCCTGTTCCTGATGCTCACGTCGGCCACGCGCGACGCGCTCACCGGCGTCGAGACGGTGATCCTCGACGAGGTGCACGCGGTCGCCGGCACCAAGCGCGGCGCCCATCTGGCGCTCACCCTGGAGCGGCTGGACGAGCTGTTGCCCAGGCCGGCCCGCCGCATCGGCCTGTCGGCGACGGTCCGTCCGGTGGACGAGGTCGCCCGGTTCCTCGCCCCGCGCGGCAAGGTGGAGATCGTCCAGCCGGAGTCGGGCAAGGAGTTCGACCTGTCCGTCGTCGTCCCCGTCGAGGACCTGGGCGAGCTGGGCGGCTCCCCGGTGGCGGACGGCAACGAGGGCGCCGAGCGCCCGTCGATCTGGCCGCACGTCGAGGAGCGGATCACCGACCTCGTCCAGTCGCACCGCTCCACGATCGTCTTCGCCAACTCCCGCCGCCTGGCCGAGCGCCTGTGCAACAGGCTCAATGAGATCGCGTACGAGCGGGCGACCGGCGAGCCCCTGGACGAACACCACTCCCCCGCCGAGTTGATGGGCGGCTCGGGAGCCGCCCAGGGTGCCCCCGCGGTGATCGCCCGTGCCCACCACGGCTCGGTCTCCAAGGAACAGCGCGCCCTCGTCGAGGAGGACCTCAAGGCGGGCCGCCTGCCCGCGGTGGTGGCCACCTCGAGCCTGGAGCTGGGCATCGACATGGGCGCCGTCGACCTGGTCGTCCAGGTCGAGTCGCCGCCCTCCGTCGCCTCCGGTCTCCAGCGCGTCGGCCGCGCGGGCCACCAGGTCGGTGCCGTCTCCACGGGCGTGGTCTTCCCGAAGTACCGCGGTGACCTGGTGCAGGCGGCCGTGGTCACCGAGCGGATGCGCAGCGGCGCCATCGAGGCCCTCAAAGTCCCCGCCAACCCGCTGGACGTCCTGGCCCAGCAGATCGTCGCGATGACCGCCCTGGTCACCTGGCAGGTCGACGACCTGCTCGCCACCGTCCGCCGCGCCGCCCCCTTCGCCTCCCTGCCGGAGTCCGCCTTCACGGCCGTCCTGGACATGCTGGCCGGCCGCTACCCGTCGGACGCCTTCGCCGAGCTGCGCCCGCGCGTGGTGTGGGACCGGGTGGCCGGCACGGTGACCGGCCGCCCGGGCGCCCAGCGCCTCGCCGTGACCTCGGGCGGGACGATCCCCGACCGCGGGCTCTTCGGGGTGTTCCTCGCCGGGGCCGATCCGAAGAAGGGCGGCGGCCGGGTCGGTGAGCTCGACGAGGAGATGGTTTACGAGTCGCGTGTCGGCGACGTCTTCACGCTCGGCACCAGTTCCTGGCGGATCGAGGACATCACGCGCGACCGGGTCCTGGTCTCCCCCGCCCCCGGTGTCCCGGGCAGGCTCCCCTTCTGGAAAGGCGACCAGTTGGGCCGCCCCCTGGAGCTGGGCCGCGCGCTGGGTGCCTTCCTGCGCGAGGTCGGCTCCCTCGACAAGGAGGACGCCCGGCTGCGCCTGGTCACCGCGGGCCTGGACGCCTGGGCCGCGGACAACGTGCTGGGGTACCTCGACGAGCAGCGCGAGGCCTGCGGACACATCCCCGACGACCGCACCATCGTCGTGGAGCGATTCCGGGACGAGCTGGGCGACTGGCGGGTGGTGGTCCACTCTCCCTTCGGCGCGCAGGTCCACGCCCCATGGGCCCTGGCGCTCGGCGCCCGCCTGACCGAGCGGTACGGCATGGACGCCCAGGTGATGCACGCCGACGACGGCATCGTGCTGCGGCTGCCGGACGCCGACCTGATGGGTCTCGACCTGCTCGACCAGGAGCCGACGAAGCCGGGCCTGGAGTACGACGCCGGGCAGGCGCCCGTCGGCGCGGCCGACGTCGTCTTCGACAAGGGCGAGGTCGACCGGGTCGTCACCGACCAGGTGGGCGGCTCGGCCCTGTTCGCGTCCCGGTTCCGCGAGTGCGCCGCCCGCGCGCTGCTGCTGCCGCGCCGCAGCCCCGGCAAGCGGACCCCGCTGTGGCAGCAGCGCCAGCGTGCCGCGCAGTTGCTGGAGGTGGCGAGCGAGTACGGCTCGTTCCCGATCGTGCTGGAGGCGGTCCGCGAGTGCCTCCAGGACGTCTTCGACGTGCCCGGCCTGGTGGAGCTGATGGGGGACTTGGAGTCCCGCAGGGTCCGCCTGGTCGAGGTCACCACTCCGGAACCGTCCCCGTTCGCCCGCTCCCTGCTCTTCGGTTATGTCGCCCAGTTCCTGTACGAGGGCGACTCACCGCTCGCCGAGCGCCGTGCCGCCGCCCTCTCGCTGGACTCGCGGCTGCTGGCCGAGCTGCTCGGCCAGGCGGAGCTGCGCGAGCTGCTCGACGCGGAGGTGCTCACCGAGCTGGAGCGCGAGCTGCAGTGGCTCACCGAGGACCGCCGCGTCAAGGACCCGGAAGGTGTGGCGGACCTGCTGCGGCTGCTCGGTCCGCTCACGGACGCCGAGCTGGCCCAGCGGGGCGCCGAGCCGCAGTGGGCGCCGGAGCTGGCCGCGGCCCGCCGTGCGATCAGGGTGCGGATCGCCGGCGCCGAGCACTGGGCGGCGATCGAGGACGCGGGCCGGCTGCGCGACGCACTGGGCACGGCCCTGCCCGTCGGCGTGCCCGAGGCGTTCACCGAGCCGGTCAAGGACCCCCTCGGCGATCTCCTCGCCCGCCACGCCCGCACCCACGGCCCCTTCACATCCGTCACCGCGGCTGCCCGCTTCGGCCTGGGCGTCGCGGTCACCGAGGGCGCCCTGCAGCGGCTCGCCGCCGCGGGCCGGGTCGTGCAGGGCGAGTTCCATCCGGCCGGCATCGGCCAGGAGTGGTGCGACGCGACGGTCCTGCGCAGACTGCGACGCCGTTCCCTGGCCGCCCTGCGGCACGAGCTGGAACCGGTGCCGCCGGCCGCGCTCGGGCAGTTCCTGCCCCAGTGGCAGCACATCGGCAAGGGCCACGCGCTGCGCGGCATCGACGGGCTGGTCCGTGCCGTCGAACAGCTGCAGGGCGCCTCCGTGCCCGCGTCGGCCCTGGAGAAGCTGGTCCTGCCCTCCCGCGTGGCGAACTACCACCCGGCCATGCTGGACGAACTCACGGCCGCCGGTGAAGTCGTGTGGGCGGGAGCCGGTTCCCTCCCCGGCAAGGACGGCTGGGTCTCCCTCTACCTGGCCGACGCGGCCCCGCTGATCCTGCCGCCACCGCATCCACTGGAGCCGACCGCCCTCCATGAATCCGTTCTGAACACCTTGTCCGGCGGATACGGCCTGTTCTTCCGGCAGATCGCCGACCAGGTCCGTGCCACCACCCACCCGGACGTCACCGATCCGCAGCTGGCCGACGCCCTGTGGGACCTGGCCTGGTCCGGACGGCTGACGAACGACACGCTCGCGCCCCTGCGTTCCCTGCTGGGCTCCGGCCGCACCGCGGGCTCCACCGCGCACCGCGCCAAGCGCGCGGTGCCACGCGGACGCTACGGCTCGCTGACGGCCGCCGCCCGCACCGCCTCGCGCACCGGTCCGCCGACGGTCGCTGGCCGGTGGTCACTGCTCCCGGCCCGCGAGCCGGACACCACGGTGCGTGCGCACGCCCTGGCCCGCACGCTCCTCGACCGGCACGGCGTGGTGACCCGCGGCGCCGTGGCCGCCGAGGGCGTCGAGGGCGGCTTCTCGGCGGTGTACCGCGTCCTGGCCGCCTTCGAGGAGAGCGGCCAGGCCCGGCGCGGCTACGTGGTGGAAGGGCTCGGGGCCGCGCAGTTCGCCATGGAGGGTGCCGTGGACCGGTTGCGCGCCGTCGCCAACGCCCGCGAGCGTGGTGACGGTCAGACCACGTTCACCGATTTCACCGGCGGCGCCGGGACGGGGACCAGGACCGCACGGGACGACTTCTCCGGCCGCCCGGCGTCCACCGCCCTCGCCGGCTCCCCGTTCGACGACTTCCCAATCCCGGCCGACGGCCACGGCACCACGGAGGCTGCGGACACCCCCGTCGAGGGGCCCGACGCCGGCGGAACCCCTCGCGTCCCCGGCGCCCCGAGCCACTCCGACGACGTCTTCGCGGACCCGGACCAGCTGGGCCGGTCACCGTCCCGGGGCGACTACATCTCGCCTCGCGACTACGCCGAACCGGGCGCCGGAGGACCACGCGGGGGCGGCACGCACGGTGGCTTCGGAAGCCCGCGCGGAGGCGACACGTACGACGACGGCTACGGAGGCCCGCGCGGGGCCTACGACACCGGCGTTCCCAGCCACCCCGGCCCGCCCGGCCGTCGAGGCCGGCCCTCCGCCGGACCACGGGCCGTCGTCCTGGCCGCCGCCGATCCGGCGAACGCGTACGGGGCGGCCCTCACCTGGCCCGAGCCACCGCCCGGCGCCACGCACAAGCCGGGCCGCAAGGCGGGGTCCCTGGTGGTGCTCGTCGAGGGCGAGCCCTCGCTCTACATGGAGCGCGGCGGCAAGACCCTCCTGCTCTGGCCCTCCGATCCGGACGCCCGGCCCACCGACGACTCCCGGCTGCGCGCGGCGACGGAAGCGCTCGCCTCGGCCGCCCGCGCCGGTTCCCTCGGCACGGTCACGGTCGAGCGCCTCAACGGCGAGGCGGCCCTGACCTCCCCCTTCGGTCCGCTTCTGGAGGAGGCCGGGTTCATCGCGACCCCACGCGGCCTGCGCATCAGAGCCTGAGCCTGTCACTCTTGACGCATGCCCGAAGGAGACACGGTCTGGCAGGCCGCGCGACGGCTGCACGACGCCCTCGCGGGTGACGTGCTGATCCGCAGCGACTTCCGCGTGCCCCGCTATGCCACGGCCGACCTCACCGGCCGGACGGTCCTGGACGTCACCGCGCGCGGCAAGCACCTGCTCACCCGCGTCGAGGGCGGCCTGACCGTGCACTCGCATCTGCGGATGGACGGCTCCTGGAAGGTGTTCGCCGCGGGGCAGCGCTGGAGCGGTGGTCCGGCGCACCAGATCCGGGTGGTTCTGGGCACCGCCGCCCGCACGGCCGTCGGCTATCGCCTGCCGGTGCTGGAGATCCTCCGCACCGCCGACGAGGAGCGCGCCGTCGGCCACCTCGGTCCGGACCTCCTGGGCCCCGACTGGGACGCCGACCTGGCGCTCGCCAACCTGCGCGCGGACCCCGCCCGTCCTCTCGGTGAGGCCCTCCTCGACCAGCGCAATCTCGCCGGCATCGGCAACGTGTACAAGAGCGAGCTGTGCTTCCTGCTCGGCGTCACCCCGTGGCTCCCGGTCGGGGACCTGCCCGACCCGCACGCCGTGAAGGTGCCCGCGCTCGCGAAGAAGCTCCTGGAGGCCAATCGCGACCGCCCGGTCCGTCGCACGACGGGCCTGCGCGGCCAGGACCTGTTCGTGTACGGTCGCGCGTCCCGCCCCTGTCTGCGCTGCGGCACACCGGTGCGCGTCGCGAACCAGGGCGACGGCTCCCGCGAGCGCCCCACGTACTGGTGCCCCGCCTGCCAGCCCGGCCCCGCCCCGCGCCCGGGCGGCTATGCCGGAACCAGGCCACGGCGCGGGGCGAGCTGACGGGTCGGCCCGGACTCAGCCGACGAGCAGACCGTCCATCTGCCCGACCGCCTCCCGCAGCCCTTCTTCCATGCCCATCTTCGTGAGCTGGTCCATCTGCTCCCGGGTGTCGAAGACCGAGCGCATCTCCATGCGTGTGCCGCTGTCGCGCTCGGTGAACGTCACGCGGGTCGCGGTCGTGGGCATGTCGGCGCTCGGCACCCCGTCCGCGTCGGCGAACCCGTCGGTGAACTCCAGGGACGTCGGCGCGTCCACCGAGGTGACCCGCCACCAGCCCCGGAACTTGTCCCCCTCCGGTCCGGTCATGAAGTACGTGACCTCTCCGCCCGGCGTCAGGTCGTGCTCCTCCACCGTCGCCGGGTAGGTCGGCGGGCCCCACCAGCGCTCGAGCTGCCGCGGGTCGGCCCACAGCTGCCACACCCGTTCGACGGGAGCGGAGAAGTCGGCGATCAGGGTGAGGGTGAGGTTGTCGAGATCCTTGTCCAAACTGGTGACACTCATCAGTCCTGTCCTTCCATCGGATCGGGCACATCGGACCGAGCCTCGGATGCCGCACCGGACCGCACCTCGGATGGCAACTCCTGGGAGAGCAGACGGGACATCCGCTCCACCCGTCCACGCCAGGCGGCCTCGAGTTCGTCCAGTGCCTGCCGGGCCCGGACCACGGCATCGGGGTCGGTGCGCACGAGCTGCTCCCGTCCGCGGCGCTGCTTGACCACCAGACCCGCCCGCTCCAGGACCGCGACGTGCTTCTGCACCGCGGCGAAGCTCATCGGATAGGCCTCGGCCAGTCGCGACACCGACAGGTCGCCCCGTACGCAGCGACGCAGGATGTCGCGGCGCGTCGTGTCGGCCAAGGCGTGGAACAGTCGGTCCACGCCTTCCTCGGTTCCTTCGGCTCCTTCGGAAGCTCCATCTACAACCATTTGGTTGTACGTTATCTCGGACACGCCCTGCTGTAAAGCACTCAGCGGTCGCTGGAGGCCGGGTCGCTGGAGGCCGGGTCGCTGGAGGCGGGGTCACCGGAGGCGCCGGTGTCCCGGCGACGGGACGCGGGTGGTCGGGGATGCCCGTGGTGGGGTGCCGGTGGTGAGGGTGCGGCCCCTGGGCCAGGCGACTCCGACACCCCCGCACCCCCGCGCAGAGCCCGCCGCCACCGCCCCGCCGCCAAGGCCCTCACCGCCCTGCGCCTGGGCACACAATGCACCGGCAGCACACTGAGCCCCCAGCCACCGACCGCGACGGTGCATTCCAGCGCCCCGGCGCCGGGTTCCAGCGCCAGGCGCAGCACGGCCCACCACCACAGGGCACCGAACCCCAGCGCGGCCGCCCGGCGAGCAGTCCGCGCGGACGTCATATCCGCGTCAGCCCCGGGATCATCCGTTCCCGGCCTGGAACATCCAGTGCTGCTTCTCGAGGTCGGCCGTGACCTGGATGAAGATGTCCTGGCTCACGGGATCCGGGTCCCCGGTCGCCGCGATCCGCTCCCGCATGCGGGTGATCACCGCGCCGAGCGCGTCCACGATCGTCTGGACGGCGGTGGTGTCGTCGACCCACCCTTCCGGGGTCACGTCGATGCCGCTGCCGACGGCCACGGTCGCGGCACGCCCGTCCGGTGACACACCGAGCGCCGACGCGCGTTCCGCCACCGTGTCGGAATGCGTGCGCGCCGTGTCCACGAGTTCGTCGAGCTGGAGGTGTACGGAACGGAAACGTGGGCCGACCACGTTCCAGTGGATCTGCTTCGCCACCAGGGCCAGGTCCACCAGGTCGACGAGGCCGCCTTGCAGCGCCTCGGAGACGGTCTTCAGGTTCGCGTCGGACAGCGGGCTCTTCACGACGTACATCCGCACCTCCGTGGGTCGGCCCCCCGGCTCCCCCGGCCATGTCCCTCCACGATGACCGCACCGCGGGAGACCGGCAAACCGGCCGGCCCGGCCGACCGCTCCCGCCCCGGACCACGCAAAAACCCCGACCGCACCCCTCCGGTCTCCCGGAGAGACCCCGGCCGGGGCCTCACACGCACACGTTCTCGGTGCTCAGGCGGCGACGACGTCCACTGCCTCGGCGGGCGCCTTGATGGTCACCCGCTCCGGTGGCACGCCGGTCACCGAGACGGAACCCAGCATCGGGCGCACCGGCGCGGGGACGGTCTCGCTGGGTGTCGCCGCGGCGGACTGGGCCAGTTCGGCCAGCGCGAGTTCGTCGCTCACTTCCCGCATGAGCTCGGACATCCGTACGTCCAGCGCGTCGCAGATGGCGGAGAGCAGCTCGGAAGAAGCCTCCTTCTGCCCCCGCTCCACCTCGGAGAGATAGCCGAGTGAGACTCGGGCGGACGAGGAGACTTCGCGCAGAGTACGGCCCTGGCGTTGGCGCTGCCGACGCAGCACGTCACCCAGTAGGCGACGGAGCAGAATCATCGGTGGCTCCCTCCTCGGACCGTGTAACCGCATCCTTCACGCCCCACCGTACCGCCTCGCGCCGCGGCCGTGCGGGGAGCGATGTCGTGTTCACTCAGGGCTGCAAACATCAAAACCCCCCGTTCCGTTCCGTATCCTGTGCCCGCTCATTCCCGGTCTGTTCGCCCGCAAGCTCCCTCAGAAGGAGGGCGAGTACGCTCCGTACACTCTCCATACGAATTTCCGCGCGGTCGCCGTTCAACCGCAGCGCCTCCACTTTTCCGCCACCGGCGGAACCGTCGCCTGTCGTGAGCGGCCCGTCGAAGGCCACGTAGACCGTGCCGACGGGCTGTCCGTCCTGCGGGTCCGGCCCGGCGACGCCCGTTGTCGCGACGCCCCAGTCGGCACCCAGCGTCTTGCGTACACCTGCCGCCATCTGGGCGGCGACCTGCGGATCCACCGCTCCACGCGCCGCGAGCACGGCACCGTCGACGCCGAGCAGCGCCTGCTTCAGCTCCGTCGCGTAGGCGGTGACGGAACCCCGGAACGCCTTGGAGGCCCCGGGCACCGCGGTGATCTCCGCGGCCACCAGTCCACCGGTCAGCGACTCGGCGACCGCGAGGGTCTCACCCCTGACCGTGAGTAGTCGCACCACCTCGGCGGCCGTGGAACTCAACCTTCCGACTCCTTCAACGCCGCTCTGCGCTCGGCGATTCCCCGGCGGCGCAGCACAATGGCCTGTTTCACGTAGTCCAGCCCGGTGACCACGGTCAGGACGACCGCCGCCGCCATCACCCAGAACCTCAGGGTGGCCAGGGGCCCCGTCAGTGCCAGCACGTACATCCCGACGGCCACGCCCTGGGTGAGGGTCTTGAGCTTGCCGCCGCGGCTCGCGGGGATGACGCCGTACCGGATGACCACGAAACGCAGCACGGTGATCCCGAGTTCCCGGCCGAGGATGACGGCCGTCACCCACCACGGCAGATCGTCCAGGGCGGACAGACAGATGAGCGCCGCTCCCATGATCGCCTTGTCGGCGATGGGGTCGGCGATCTTCCCGAAGTCGGTGACGAGGTTGTAGGTGCGCGCCAGGTGGCCGTCGAACAGGTCGGTGATCATGGCGACGGCGAAGGCCGCCCAGGCGAACGAGCGCCAGGCCGGGTCGTACCCGCCGTTGCCGAGCATCAGCGCGACGAAGGCCGGCACGAGGAGCAGCCGCAGCATCGTCAGGAGATTGGCGACGTTCCAGACGCTCGCCTGGTTGACGGCGGCGGCCGCGATCTTGCCGCCGCGCCCGGCGGCACCGCCCTCGGTCGCGCCCCGTTCCACGGCGCCTCCCGGAGTCGTACGCTCCGCCGGTTCCTGCGCGGCTCCCGAGGGCCCACGGGGCCCGGCCCGGCGCGCGCCCGAGCCGCCCGCCGCGGACGCCGGGACTCCCGTCATCTGCCGGCCTCCTCACTCCACTCGGACGAGCCCAGCAGCGGTTCGGCCACCAGGTCGACACCCTCCGTACCGACCACCTTCGCGTCGACCATACGACCGACAGCGAGACCTTCGCCGCTCGTGAGCAGCACCTGGCCGTCCGTCTCCGGCGCCTGGTGCTCCGCGCGGCCGCGCACACCGTCCCCCTCGTCGGCGGACTCGACGGACTCGACGAGCACCCGCACGGTAGCGCCGACGCGCTCCTCGGCCCGCTGGGAGACGAGTTCCTCGGCCAGCCGGGACACCCGGGCCAGCCGCTCGGCGACGACGTCCTCATCGAGCTTGCCGTCGTAGGTCGCGGCCTCGGTGCCCTCCTCGTCGGAGTAGCCGAAGACGCCGATGGCGTCCAGCCGGGCGTGGTTCAGGAACCGCTCCAGCTCGGCGAGGTCGGAGGCGCTCTCGCCGGGGAAGCCCACGATGAAGTTGGAGCGCACACCGGCCTCGGGTGCCTTGCTGCGGATGGTGTCCAGCAGCTCCAGGAAGCGGTCGGTGTCGCCGAAGCGGCGCATCGCGCGGAGCACGTTCGGCGCGGAGTGCTGGAAGGAGAGGTCGAAGTAGGGCACGACCTTCGGGGTGGAGGTCAGCACGTCGATCAGGCCGGGCCGCATCTCGGCCGGCTGGAGGTAGCTGACGCGCACCCGCTCGATGCCGTCGACGTCGGCGAGGTTCGGCAGCAGGGACTCCAGCAGGCGGATGTCGCCAAGGTCCTTGCCGTAGGAGGTGTTGTTCTCGGAGACCAGCATGATCTCCTTGACGCCCTGCTCGGCCAGCCACCGCGTCTCGTTGAGCACGTCGCTCGGGCGGCGCGAGATGAAGGAGCCGCGGAAGGACGGGATGGCGCAGAAGGAGCAGCGCCGGTCGCAGCCGGAGGCCAGCTTCACCGAGGCCACCGGGGAGCCGTCCAGGCGGCGGCGCAGGGGCGCGCGGGGACCGGAGGCGGGGGCGACGCCCTCCGGGAGGTCGGTCGGGCCGTGGCCCGGCAGGGCGACGGCGGCGCCGGCCTCCTGCCGCTCGGCGGGACTGATCGGCAGCAGCTTGCGCCGGTCGCGCGGGGTGTGCGCGGCGTGGATGCCGCCGTTGAGGATGGTCTGCAGACGGTCGGAGATGTCGGCGTAGTCGTCGAAGCCGAGCACGCCGTCGGCCTCGGGAAGTGCCTCGGCGAGTTCCTTGCCGTACCGCTCGGCCATGCAGCCCACCGCCACGACGGCCTGCGTTCTGCCGTGGCCCTTGAGGTCGTTGGCCTCCAGGAGGGCGTCCACGGAGTCCTTCTTGGCGGCCTCGACGAAGCCGCACGTGTTCACGACGGCGACGTCCGCTTCCTCGGCGTCCTCGACGAGCTTCCAGCCGTCCGCCTCCAGACGGCCTGCGAGCTCCTCCGAGTCCACCTCGTTACGGGCGCAGCCAAGGGTGACGAGTGCGACGGTACGGCTTTCAGGCATGGGCTCAAGACTACTTCGTCCCGCCGACAGCCCATGTCGACGGGGTTGGCCGATCTTGGCCAACCCCGCGGTGATGCTCCTCCCAGGCCCTCTAGCCGACCTGCGGATCGCCCTTCGTGTACGTCAGGCGCTCCACGGCCCCGGGCTGGAAGTCGTCCTCGATCTTCTTGCCGTTGACGTACAGCTGGATGGCGCCCGCGTCGCCGAGGACCAGGTTGACCTCCTCGTCGTCCTGGAACGTCTCGGAGTCGCCCTCCTTGAGGAGTCCGTCGAAGAGCCGCCGGCCGTTGTGGTCCATGGCGGAGATCCAGCTGCGGCCCTCGGTGGCGGTGACCTTGACGGTCACCTTGTCCCGGGGCGCGGCGGCGATGGCGCTGTCGGACGCCTCCGGCTCGGGAGCGTCCGGCTTCTTCGCCTCGGCGCTCGGCGAGGCGGATCCGCCGGACGTCGACTGGGGCCCCTCGGCGACGCTCGCCTCGGAGGGGCCGTCGTCGCCGCCCTTGACGAACGTGAAGCCGACAAAACCGATCACCGCGACGATCGCGGCGACCATGGCGGCGGTCCAGTTGGGTCCGCGCCGCTCGGGACGGATGCGTTCCGCCTCGAACAGGGGCGCGGCGGGAGTCGGCGCCGGGCGCCCGCCGTGCGCGGCGTCGAACTGAGCGAGCAGTTCGGCCGGATCCAGCCCGACGGCCTTGGCGAGCGTCCGGATGTGGCCCCGCGCGTACACGTCACCGCCGCACGGCGCGAAGTCGTCCGCCTCGATGGCGTGCACGATGGCGATCCGGACGCGGGTGGCGGTGGTGAGGTCGTCGACGGTCATCCCGGCGGCGATCCGCGCCTGCTGCAGGGCACGGCCGATGGAGGGGCGGGCTTCCTCGGAAACGTCTTCGGAAACGTCGGGGGACACTTCGATCGGACGCTCGTCTTCAGGGGAGTTGCCGTTGGACACGGGGGCGCCTTTCGAGCGTTTAGCCGCCTGTGCTGGACGTTCAGTCTAGGGGGGGTACGAACGGGTGGGGCAACCGGGCGGTACGACTTTGTACGCCATCGGAATGGCCCGGCATCCCGATGATGGACTACCTGTTCGTCGCTTCCCTCAACTTGACGTGCGCCTGGAGGAAACGGTTGCTCAATGCTCCCTAACGGGTGAGTCACGATCGGCCGGCCGGCCGCCGCGACCCTCCGTGCGGGGAACCCCTCGCGTACCGTTGCCTACCCTTCAGACTCCCCCCGGATCACGGCGAGCACGCCGTCCAGCTCGTCGGGCTTCACGAGAACGTCACGAGCCTTCGAGCCTTCGCTCGGCCCGACGATGCTCCGCGACTCCATCAGGTCCATCAGCCGCCCGGCCTTCGCGAAGCCGACGCGCAGCTTGCGCTGGAGCATGGAGGTCGACCCGAACTGCGTGGAGACGACCAGCTCCGCCGCCTGGCACAGCAGGTCGAGGTCGTCGCCGATGTCCTCGTCGATCTCCTTCTTCTGCTTGGTGCCGACGGTGACGTCGTCCCGGAAGACGGGCGCCATCTGGTCCTTGCAGTGCTGGACGACGACCGCGACCTCCTCCTCGGTCACGAACGCGCCCTGCATACGGGTCGGTTTGTTCGCGCCCATCGGCAGGAAGAGACCGTCGCCCTTGCCGATCAGCTTTTCGGCGCCGGGCTGGTCGAGGATGACCCGCGAGTCCGCCAGCGAGGACGTGGCGAAGGCCAGCCGCGAGGGCACGTTGGCCTTGATCAGTCCGGTGACCACGTCCACGGACGGCCGCTGGGTGGCGAGCACCAGGTGGATGCCGGCCGCGCGCGCGAGCTGCGTGATGCGCACGATGGCGTCCTCCACGTCGCGCGGCGCGACCATCATCAGGTCGGCCAGCTCGTCCACGATCACCAGGAGGTACGGATACGGCTGGAGTTCGCGCTCGCTGCCCTCGGGCGGCTTGACCTTGCCCTCGCGCACCGCGCGGTTGAAGTCGTCGATGTGCCGGTAGCCGTAGGCGGCGAGGTCGTCGTAGCGCAGGTCCATCTCGCGCACGACCCACTGGAGCGCCTCGGCGGCCCGCTTCGGGTTGGTGATGATCGGCGTGATCAGGTGCGGGATGCCCTCGTACGCGGTCAGTTCGACGCGCTTGGGGTCGACGAGGATCATCCGGACGTCCTCGGGGGTCGCGCGCATCATGATCGAGGTGATCAGGCAGTTGATGCAGGACGACTTTCCGGACCCGGTGGCGCCGGCCACCAGTATGTGCGGCATCTTCGCCAGCGAGTGCATGACGTAGCCGCCCTCGACGTCCTTGCCGAAGGCGACCAGCATCGGATCGTCGTCCTCGGCGGACTCGGCGAGCCGCAGTACGTCGCCGAGGTTGACCATCTCCCGGTCGGTGTTGGGGATCTCGATGCCGACGGCGGACTTGCCGGGGATCGGGCTGATGATCCGCACGTCGGGGCTGGCGACGGCGTACGCGATGTTCTTGGTCAGCGCGGTGATCCGCTCGACCTTCACGGCGGGTCCCAGCTCGACCTCGTAGCGGGTGACCGTCGGCCCACGGGTGAAGCCGGTGACGGCGGCGTCGACCTTGAACTCGGTGAAGACGGTGGTCAGCGAGGCGACTATGGCGTCGTTGGCGGCGCTGCGGGCCTTGCCGGGGCCGCCGCGCGTGAGGAGGTCGAGGGCCGGCAGGGAGTAGGTGATGTCGCCGGAGAGCTGGAGCTGCTCGGCGCGCGACGGGAGTGCGCGCTCCTGCGGGGGCGGCGTCTTGGTGAGGTCGGGGACGCTCCCCGTGGACGCTTCCCGGCCCTCGGGGTCCTTCTTGAGCTTCCCCGGCTGCGGACGCGCGGCCGGTACGGGCGTGGGAGCGGGCGTCGGAGCGGGCGTCGACGACTCCTGCTCCCCCGTGCTCACGCCCTGGGTGAGGTCGGCGACCACAGGCGACGGCGGCATCCCGTGCAGCACGGCACCGTCGAGCGCGGCGGCGGCCGCGGCGGCGACGTCCACGGCGTCCATCGGCCGGCCCGCCTCGGGCTGCGGCACGGCGGACCGCCGGGGCCTGCCGCGACGCCGGGCGAGCGCCTCCTGCTCGGCACCGTCGGGGTCGTACGGCCCGGCGGCCGGTCCCCCGCGCCTTCGGGGCCGCGCGGGCAGCGCCTCGCGCCACTGCTCGTCGTACCGCTCCTCGTCGTCGGCGTACTCCTCCGTCTCCGGGCCGCTCAGGACGCCGAGCCGCACCCCGAGCAGCCGCAGCCGCTGCGGGACGGCGTTCACCGGGGTGGCCGTGACGACCAGCAGGCCGAAGACCGTGAGCAGCACGAGCAGCGGCACGGCCAGCATGTCGGTCATCGTGTACGACAGCGGGGTCGCCGCTCCCCAGCCGATGAGACCGCCGGCGTCCCTTATGGCCTGCATGCCGTCGCCGCGGGCCGGCGAGCCGCACGCGATGTGCACCTGTCCGAGGACGCCGATGACGAGCGCGGACAGGCCGATCACGATCCTGCCGTTGGCCTCGGGTTTCTCGGGGTGCCGGATCAGGCGGACGGCGACGGCGCCGAGCAGGAGGGGCACCAGCAGGTCCAGCCGCCCGAAGGCGCCGGTCACGAGGATCTCGACGAGGTCGCCGACCGGTCCCTTGAGGTCGGCCCAGGTGCCCGCGGCGACGATCAGCGAGACGCCGAGCAGCAGCAGGGCGACACCGTCCTTGCGGTGCGCCGGGTCGAGGTTCTTCGCGCCCTGCCCTATGCCGCGGAAGACCGCGCCGACCGCGTGCGCGACCCCCAGCCAGAGGGCGCGTACGAGCCGGTAGACACCATTGGTGGGGCTCGGCGCCGACGCGGGCGCGGGCTTCCTGGCCGCGGCCTTCCTGGCCGGCGCCCTCTTCGCGGGCGCCTTCTTCGCAGGGGCCTTCCTCGCCGGACCCTTCGCGGGAGCGGCCGCCTTCTTCGCGGGCTGCTTCTTGGCTGCGGAGGGACGTGAGGCCATAGGTGTGAGGTTACCGGGGGAGACGGCGGTCGACACGTGTGGCCGCCGCTTCACCCGTTCGTGTCGTCCACCGACGAGTCCGGAACTGACGCCTCCGGTACTACGCCTGACAGGCCCTCACGGCGTCGCACCACCGGAACGGGCCGGGCGGGGCGGACCGGAGCCTCCAGGCCGGTCACCGGGCTCTCGCACCCGCTCCCGGGGGACCTGCCGGCCGAGCGGCCTCAGTTGACCGCGGCCTGCCCTCCGGACGCGCCCGGCTCCAGGGCGTCCAGCGCCCGTCGCAGCCCGGTGAGCTTGCGCTCCAGATGGGCCGCCGTCGCCACCGCCGCGGCGTCGGTCGATTCGTCGCCGAGCTGCTTGGACAGCGCCTCGGCCTGCTCCTCGACGGCCGCCAGCCGCGCCGACAGCTCGGCGAGCAGCCCGGCCGGCTCCTTGGCCTCGCCACCGGCTGCCTTGCCGCCGCCCTCCAACTGGAGCCGCAGCAGCGCCGCCTGTTCACGCAGCTGACAGTTCTTCATGTAGAGCTCGACGAAGACCGAGACCTTCGCGCGCAGGACCCACGGGTCGAACGGCTTGGAGATGTAGTCCACGGCACCCGCCGCGTACCCGCGGAAGGTGTGGTGCGGACCGTGGTTGATCGCGGTGAGGAAGATGATCGGGATGTCCCGGGTCCGCTCCCGCCGCTTGATGTGCGCGGCGGTTTCGAAACCGTCCATTCCCGGCATCTGGACGTCCAGCAGAATGACCGCGAAGTCGTCCGTGAGCAGTGCTTTGAGCGCTTCCTCCCCGGACGATGCCCGCACCAGCGTCTGATCGAGCGCCGAGAGGATCGCCTCCAGCGCCAGCAGATTCTCCGGCCGGTCATCGACCAGGAGGATCTTGGCCTTCTGCACCATGGCCCGCCCTCCTCGCCCCGGCGTGGGGCCTCCCCTGTCCGCAGGACTTGGGGCAGCACCGGCGGGCGCCGCCCCAGGGGACGACTCCCTTGCGCCGCCCGTCCTTGTGCCGGTCATCGTAGCCGCACCCCGCCCGTCGCCACACCCTGTCACCGCGATGTCACTGTGCACGTAGCAGAAACGTGGCGGGAGACCAGAAGGTTCCCCGAATCCCGTACTTCTACACGGCTCCGGGCACACTGAGTCAGCAACTCCGCGTGAACACCGGAGATGCCGCCACTCGCGTACACCCCACGTTCGCACACTGCCCGGACGTGCCGCGCGGCGCCCGTGCGCACGCGGGCACCGTGCCCGAAGGTGCCCCGGACGCGGAGTCCCCCCGTACCGCCCGTTTCCCGTCCGGTCCGGACCCGCTCCTCATTCCTCCCGCATCCACTGCTGCATCACGGTCAGCAGGTGATCGGGGTCGACCGGCTTCGTCACGTAGTCGGAGGCACCGGATTCGATCGCCTTCTCCCGGTCGCCCTTCATCGCCTTCGCGGTGAGCGCGATGATCGGCAGGCCGGCGAACTGGGGCATCCGGCGGATCGCGGTGGTCGTCGCGTACCCGTCCATCTCGGGCATCATGATGTCCATCAGGACGACCGCCGCGTCCTCGTGCTGCTCCAGGACCTCGATGCCCTCGCGTCCGTTCTCGGCGTACAGCACGGACAGGCCGTGCTGCTCCAGCACGCTGGTGAGCGCGAAGACGTTGCGGATGTCGTCGTCGACGATCAGCACCTTCTGCCCGCCGAAGCGGATCCCGCGGTGCGCGTGCGGCGCCGCCCCCTGCTCCGCGGCCGGCTGCTGCTCCTGCTGCGGGGCGGTGATCCGCTCCTCGGCCTCGACCGCCCGGCGGCGCCGCCGGAACAGCGCCGCGGCACCGCTCTGCGAGTCCCGGTACGACTTCACCTCGGCCGGCGGCTCGGCCTGCGCCCCCGACGGCTCCGCCTCGGCGCTCTGGGACGACGGCAGCCCGCCCGCCTCCAGGGCCGGCACGGCCTGCTGGTAGCCGTGCGGCGGCAGCTCGCTCGGGTGCAGCGGCAGGTAGAGCGTGAATGTCGACCCGCGGCCCGGCTCGCTCTGCGCGTGGATCTCACCGCCCAGCAGCTGCGCGATCTCCCGGGAGATGGACAACCCCAGTCCCGTACCGCCGTACTTGCGGCTGGTGGTGCCGTCGGCCTGCTTGAACGCCTCGAAGATCACGCGCATCTTGCTGGCCGCGATCCCGATGCCGGTGTCGCTCACCGAGAACGCGATCAGCTCCGCGTCCGCGTCGTTCATCGAACCGGCCTCCAGCAACTGCTCCCGGATGCCCTGCGGAACGTCGTCCCGGGCCGGCCGGATGACCAGCTCGACGGCGCCCGAGTCGGTGAACTTCACCGCGTTGGACAACAGGTTGCGCAGCACCTGGAGCAGCCGCTGCTCGTCGGTGTGCAGCGTCGCGGGCAGCTCCGGCGACACCCGCACCGACAGGTCCAGTCCCTTCTCCGCGGTCAGCGGCCGGAAGGTGGCCTCCACGTAGTCGACGAGCTGGACCAGCGCGATGCGCGTCGGGGAGACGTCCATCTTGCCCGCCTCGACCTTCGACAGGTCGAGGATGTCGTTGATGAGCTGGAGCAGGTCGGAACCGGCGCCGTGGATCGTCTCGGCGAACTCGACCTGCTTCGGGGACAGGTTGGCGTCGGCGTTGTCGGCGAGCAGCTTGGCCAGGATCAGCAGCGAGTTGAGCGGCGTACGCAGCTCGTGCGACATGTTGGCCAGGAACTCGCTCTTGTAGCGCATGGAGACCGCGAGTTGCTCGGCGCGCTCCTCCAGGACCTGCCGCGCCTCCTCGATCTCGGTGTTCTTCACCTCGATGTCGCGGTTCTGCTGCGCCAGCAGCTCGGCCTTCTCCTCCAGTTCGGCGTTGGAGGACTGCAGCGCCTTCTGCCGCTGCTCCAACTCCTCGGACCGCTCGCGCAGTTGCTCGGTCAGCTCCTGCGACTGCTTCAGCAGCACCTCCGTCTTGGTGTTGACGGAGATGGTGTTGACGCTGGTCGCGATCATCTCGGCGATCTGGTTGAGGAAGTCCTTCTGGATCTGCGTGAACGGGGTGAAGGACGCCAGCTCGATGACACCGAGCACCTGCCCCTCGAACAGCACCGGCAGGACGATCACCTGGGCGGGCGGGGCCTCCCCCAGCCCGGAGGAGATCTTCAGGTAGCCGCTCGGCGCGTTCTCCACGAGGATCGTGCGCTTCTCCTCGGCAGCCGTACCGACCAGCGCCTCCCCCGGCCGGAACGACGTGGGCATCGACCCCATCGAGTAGCCGTACGAGCCGAGCATGCGCAGCTCGTACTGGTCGCTCTGGGCGCCCGCCTGCTCCTGGCCGTCGACGAGGGGCATGGCGAGGAAGAACGCCCCGTGCTGCGCGGAGACGACCGGGGTGAGCTCGCTCATGATCAGCGAGGCCACGTCCTGGAGGTCCCGGCGCCCCTGCATCAGCGCGGAGATCCGGGCGAGGTTGCCCTTGAGCCAGTCCTGCTCCTTGTTGGCGATCGTGGTGTCGCGCAGGTTGGCGATCATCTTGTTGATGTAGTCCTGCAGCTCGGAGATCTCCCCGGAGGCGTCCACGTCGATCTTCAGGTTCAGGTCGCCGCGCGTCACCGCGGTCGCCACACGCGCGATGGCGCGCACCTGCCGGGTGAGGTTCCCGGCCATCTCGTTGACGGACTCGGTCAGGTCCCGCCAGGTGCCGTCGACGTCGCGCACCCGTGCCTGGCCGCCGAGCTGGCCCTCCGTGCCCACCTCGCGGGCCACGCGCGTGACCTCCTCGGCGAACGACGACAGCTGGTCGACCATCGTGTTGATGGTCGTCTTCAGCTCCAGGATCTCGCCGCGCGCGTCGATGTCGATCTTCTTGGTCAGGTCGCCCTTGGCGATGGCGGTGGTGACCATCGCGATGTTGCGCACCTGGCCGGTCAGGTTGGACGCCATCTGGTTCACCGACTCGGTGAGGTCCTTCCAGGTGCCCGCCACGCCCGGCACGTGCGCCTGACCGCCGAGGATGCCGTCCGTGCCCACCTCGCGGGCCACCTTGGTGACCTGGTCGGCGAACGAACTCAGCGTCTTCACCATCGTGTTGAACGTCTCGGCGAGCTGCGCGACCTCGCCCCGCGCCTCGATCGTCACCGTCCGCGTCAGGTCACCGTTGGCGACGGCCGCGGCGACCTGGGAAATGTTCCTCACCTGAACGGTGAGGTTCTTCGCCATCAGGTTGACGTTGTCGCTGAGGTCCTTCCAGATGCCCACGACTCCGGGCACGTGCGCCTGGCCGCCCAGGATGCCCTCCGTACCCACCTCACGGGCCACCCGCGTGACCTGCTCGGCGAAAGACGACAGCTGGTCCACCATCGTGTTGACGGTCGTGACCAGCTCCAGGATCTCGCCCTTGGCGTCCACGGTGATCTTCTTCGACAGGTCGCCCTTGGCGACGGCCGTCGTGACCTCGGCGATGTTGCGGACCTGCATGGTCAGGTTGTTGGCCATGCCGTTCACGGACTGCGTGAGGTCCTTCCAGGTGCCCGAGACGCCCTGCACCTCCGCCTGGCCGCCGAGGATGCCCTCGGTGCCCACCTCGCGTGCGACGCGCGTGACCTCCTGGGCGAACGACGACAGCTGGTCCACCATCGTGTTCAGGGTGTTCTTCAGCTCCAGGATCTCCCCGCGCGCGTCCACGGTGATCTTCTGGGAGAGGTCACCGCGGGCCACCGCCGTCGCGACCTGCGCGATGTTGCGCACCTGCGCGGTCAGGTTCCCGGCCATGCCGTTCACCGAGTCGGTCAGGTCGCGCCACACACCGGCGACACCGGGCACCTGCGCCTGACCGCCGAGGCGGCCCTCGGTCCCCACCTCGCGGGCCACGCGCGTGACCTGCTCCGCGAACGACGACAGCTGGTCCACCATCGTGTTGATGGTGTTCTTCAGCTCCAGGATCTCCCCGCGCGCGTCCACGTCGATCTTCTGGGACAGGTCACCGCGCGCCACCGCCGTCGTCACCTGCGCGATGTTGCGCACCTGGGAGGTCAGGTTCCCCGCCATCGAGTTGACGGAGTCCGTCAGCTCCTTCCAGGTCCCCGACACCCCGTCGACGCGGGCCTGACCGCCGAGGCGGCCCTCCGTGCCCACGTCCCGGGCCATCCGCGTGACCTGGTCGGCGAAGCTGGAGAGCTGGTCCACCATCGTGTTCACGGTGTTCTTCAACTGGAGCATCTCGCCGGACACGTCCACGGTGACCTTCTGCGACAGGTCACCGTTGGCGACCGCCGTCGTCACCTGGGCGATGTTCCTCACCTGACCGGTGAGGTTCCTGAACGCCGTGTTGACCGAGTCCGTCAGGTCCTTCCACGTCCCCGCGGCCCCCGGCACCTGCGCCTGCCCGCCCAGCTCGCCCTCGACACCGACCTCCCGGGCCACCCGGGTCACCTCGGCACCGAAGGAGGACAGCTGGTCCACCATCGTGTTGACGGTGTTCTTCAGCTCCAGCATCTCGCCGGCCACGTCCACGGTGACCTTCTGCGACAGATCACCGTTGGCCACGGCCGTCGTCACCGCGGCGATGTCGCGCACCTGAGTGGTCAGGTTCCGGAAGACGGTGTTGACGGAGTCGGTGAGGTCCTTCCAGATCCCCGCCGCACCCGGCACGTTCGCCTGCCCGCCGAGCTGCCCCTCGCCGCCGACCTCGTTGGCCACCCGCGTGACCTCGTCCGCGAAGATCCGCAGCGTCTCGGTCATCTGGTTGATCGTCTCGGCGAGCTGCGCCACCTCGCCGCGGGCCGGCACCGTCACCTTCCGCGACAGGTCACCGTTGGCGACCGCCGTCGTCACCTCGGAGATCCCGCGCACCTGAGCGGTGAGGTTCCCGGCCATGGTGTTGACGGAATCCGTCAGCTCCTTCCACACCCCGGCCACACCCGGCACCTGGGCCTGCCCGCCCAGGGCACCCTCGGTACCCACCTCCCGGGCGACGCGCGTCACCTCGGACGAGAACGCGGAGAGCTGGTCCACCATCGTGTTGACGGTGTTCTTCAGCTCCAGCATCTCGCCGGCCACGTGCACCGTGACCTTCCGGGACAGGTCACCCTTGGCGACCGCCGTCGTCACCAGGGCGATGTCCCGCACCTGCGCGGTCAGCCGGTACGCCATCGTGTTGACGGAGTCCGTGAGGTCCTTCCACGACCCGGACATGCCGCGCACCCGGGCCTGCCCGCCCAGCTTGCCCTCGGTGCCGACCTCGCTGGCCACCCGCGTGACCTCGTCCGTGAACGTCGACAACTGGTCGACCAGGTTGTTCACGGTCCGGCCGACCTTCAGGAACTCACCGCGCAACGGCTGCCCGACGCCCTCCGCCGTCTGCGTCCGCAGCTCCATGCGCGGCGACAGATCACCGTCCGCCACCGCGGAGAGCACCCGGCTGACCTCGGAGACCGGCCGTACGAGGTCGTCCACGAGGGCGTTCGAGTGGTCGATCGCGGCCGCCCAGGAGCCCTCGCAGGCCCCCGTCTCCAGCCGTTCCGTGAGTTTTCCCTCACGCCCGACCATGCGCCGCACCCGCGCCAGCTCACCCGTCAGGTGGAGATTGCGGTCGGCCACCTCGTTGAAGACCGCCGCGATCTCCGACATCACGCCGTCGCCGGCCACCGTGAGCCGCTTGCGGAAGTTCCCCTCCCGCATGGCCACGAGGGCCGCCAGCAGCCGGTTCAGCGCGGCCGTGTCCACGGTCGTACTGCCACCCCGCGTTTTGCCCTGGTTACTCAGGGACTGTCCGCCTTTCGCGCGCGCCTTAGTGCCCCGCGTCGCTGCGCCAGACTCCACTGTGTCCCTCCCGCAGGGGTCGACCGTTACCGCCGTGCCCGGCTGCCACCGCTCGGCGGACCGGACACTGCCGCGTACTTCCTGTGCTGCCGAGCGGTCCGGAGCCGCACGCCGGACCACTTCCCGGGCTGCTGCCCGCCGCACTCGGTGCGCATTCAACCTGCCCGGACCTTCATCGGAAGCTTGCCCAGTGTTTCACCCCGGCCGAACCAGGCCATAACAGTTCGGCAGCTTCGCACATCGTCCGCACACCCTCTGGGCGGAAACACTGCAGACCGGCATCCGCATGGACGGCGAAGGTAAGTAACCTTGCATGCGGCTGTCCAGCCACACCGGTGCGTCCGGCCTGGGCGGCGGCACGGAGACGAGCGGGCATCGGAGGGGCGGCCGGAATGACCACCGGACTGATCCCGGGGGAGCAGCCCCCGGATCCCGGGCCGACGGGTGGACTGCCGCAGCAGCGGCGCGAGCCGGTCGGCCATGAGGCCGTGCCCGGGGAGAGAGGGTCGAGGGGTTCTGTGATCACCGCGCGCGCGGCCGCCAGTTTCGAGCCCGTCGGACGATCGGTGGCGAGCGCCCGGTCCTTCGTCCGCGACACCCTCCAGGGCTGGGGCCAGGCCGACATCGTCGACGACGCCGTGGTCCTCACGAGCGAGCTGGTGACCAACGCGGTGGTGCACGCCGGCACCACCGCCGACGTCCTGTGCCTGCGCAGCGACGACGGCGTACGCATCGAGGTGGCCGATCACTACCCGGAGCGGGAGGTCCCGCTCCAGGGCTCCCCCGCCGACATGGGCAGCCCCGACCGCGAGGGCGGCCGCGGCCTCCAGCTGTGCGCGGCCCTGGCCGACCGCTGGGGTGTCGAGTACACGCCGACACTGAAGAACGTCTGGTTCCACCTCCACCTGCCCGAGCGCCCGGTCGGCACCCGCGCCGCCGGCCCCTCGCTCCCCGCCGACCTCCTCCCGGTCGCCGACGGCCGCGTCCGCGTCGCCGTCGTACAGATCGACCGCACCGGCGCCGTCACGTCCTGGAACGAGGACGCCGAGGAGCTCTTCGGTTACGCCCCCGAGCAGGTCGTCGGCAAGCCCCTGACCGACCTCGCCGCCTGGCCGCACACCCCGGGCACCAGCACCGGCATCGCCGAGGCACTCCAGCTCTCCCGCTGGGAGGGCAGCTACGGCATGCGGGACGCCAACGGCCGCGTCACCCCGGTCTACGCCTCCCACCTCCGCGTCCGCGACACCGGCGGCGAACCCTCCACGGTGTGCCTCCTCGTCCGCGATCACGAACGCGCCGTCCTCCAGACACCGTTGCGCGTCCCGGCCTCGGACTCGTCCTCATCGGAGGGCCAGAGCGCCGACCCGTTCGAGGTGTTCATCGGCTCCCCCGCCCCGGACGACCTCGACGGCCTGCTCCAGCGCACCGTCGAACGCGCCCGCGACATGCTCGACGCCGACGCCGCCTTCCTCCTCCTGGCCACCGACGACGAGACGGAGCTGGAGGTCCGCGCCTCCACCGGCCTGCCGTCCGCCCGCCAGCGCTTCGCCCGCGTCCCCGTCGAGGCCGGCCCCGGCCGCTACGGCTCGGCACGCATGCCGGCCGTCCACGACGACCTGGCCGCGGTCCCCGGTGCCGTCCCGCTGCTCAACGGCACCGGCATGCGCTCGGTCGTCACCGTTCCCCTCAAGGTCGAGGGCCGCCTCACCGGTTCCCTGGGCGTCGCCGCCGAGGCCCCGGGCAGGTACTCCAACGAGGAGGCACTGCGCCTCCAGTTCGCCGCCGACCGCATCGCCCTGGCCGTCGAGTCCGCCCGCCTCGGCGAACTGGAGCGCCTGCGCCGCGGCTCCCTCAGCTTCCTCGTGGAGGCGTCCGACCTCCTCGCCGGCACCCTGGACCGCGACCAGACCCTGGCCCTCATGGCTCAGATGACGGTCCCCACCCTCGCCACCTGGTGCGCCGTCTACACGATCGCCGACCAGGCGTCGGAGCCGTACCTCTCCTACGTCCTGCACGAGGACGAGGAGCTCATCGACGGCATCAAGTCCCTGCTCTCCAAGATCGCCCCGCCCGACCCGGTGCCCACCCCCGGCGCCCGCGTCTGGTCGGCCCCCGGCGAACTGGCCCACCAGGCCGCCCTGCGCACCTCCATGCGCGACCTGGGCCTCAACAGCGGTACGACGCCTCAGCTGAGCTCCAGCATCGGCCCGACGCTGGCCACGGCGGCCGCGGTCGGCGGCGAGACCGTGGTCCTCCCGCTGGTGGCCCGCAACCGCGTCATCGGCATGCTGACGCTCGGCAAGCCCACCGACGAGCACTTCCGCCAGGAGATCCTGGAGCTAGCCGAGGACCTGTCCCGCCGGGCCGCCCTCGCCCTGGACAACGCCCGCCTGTACTCCGAGCGCACGGCCATCAGCCAGTCCCTCCAGCGCAGCCTGCTGCCCCCGGAGCTGCCCGTCATCGACGGCGTCGAGGTCGAGGTCATCTACCGCGCGGCCGGCGAGGGCAACGAGGTCGGCGGCGACTTCTACGACCTCTTCCCCATCAGCGACGACGCGTACGGCTTCGCCATCGGCGACGTCTGCGGTACGGGCCCGAACGCGGCGGCCGTCACGGGCCTGGCCCGGCACGCCCTGCGCCTGCTGGCGCGCGAGGGCCTCAGCGGCCCGGCGGTCCTGGAGCGCCTCAACTCCGCCATCCTCGACGAGGGCGCCCGCAGCCGCTTCCTGACGCTGCTGTACGGCGAGATGCGCCCGCAGGAGGACGGCAGCGCCGAGCTGAAGGTGGTCTGCGCGGGCCACCCGCTCCCGCTCCGCCTGCGCCAGGACGGCACGGTCGAACCGGCCGCCGAACCCCAGCCCCTCCTCGGCGTCATCGAGGACCTCGAGCTCTACGAGCAGACGGTCACCCTGGATCCGGGCGACGTCCTGCTCTGCGTCACCGACGGCGTCACCGAACGCCGCGAGGGCACGCGCATGCTGGGGGACGACGGCCTCGCCGACGTGCTCACCACCTGCACCGGGCTGACGGCGGGCGCGGTGGCGGCCCGCATCATGCGCGCGGTCGAGCGCTTCGCGTCGGACGCCCCTTCGGACGACATGGCGATCCTCGCGATGCGCGTCCCGGAGCCCCACGCGGACTAGCCCGCCGGTCCACGGCACGCGAAAGGCCCCGCCCGAATGGGCGGGGCCTTCGTTATGGAGCCCCCAAACGGAATCGAACCGTTGACCTTCTCCTTACCATGGAGACGCTCTACCGACTGAGCTATAGGGGCCGGTCGCCTTTCGAGGTTTCCCTCGCGGCAACGGAATAGATCATACCCCGAACAGACTGGTGCTCCCAACCACGGATTCAGAACGCGGGCTGCAGAAGTCCGCCGAGAGCATTGCAGGCGGACACGATCCGCTGCATGTCCCGCTTGGTCAACGAGGCGTCGACCGGCAGCGCGAGCGTCTCGTCCGCGGCCCGCTCCGTCTCCGGCAACGACACACACCGCCGGAACCCGGGCATCCGGTGCACCGGCGTCTTCACCGGCACCCGGCACTCCACGCCCCGCCCGCGCACGGCCCGGGCGAACGCGTCACGGTCCGGCCGTCCGTTACCGGGCACCCGCACCACGTACTGCTGATAGGTGTGCCCGTCCCCCCAGCCAGGAGTGCGTACGCCCCTCAACTTCCCGTCCAGGTAGGCGGCCCGCTGCCTGCGCTGGGCTATCTCGTCGTACGGCGCCTCGGATTCACCCTGCTCCAGAACGAGCAACCCGTGGCGCTGCCCGACGCGGTGCAACGCTCCCATGTCCGCCGGCCGCCCGAACCGGTGTACGGCGACCACGGCGGCGGTCCGGGAGGACAGCGCCGCCTCCACGGCGGAGGCGTCCAGGCAGTACGTCTCCGGATGTATGTCGGCGAACACCGGCGACGCGCCGACCAGGGCCACGGCCTCGGCGACTTCCACGTTCCCGAAGGCAGGCACGACGACTTCGTCACCGACGCCCACGCCGGCGGCCCTGAGCATTGCTGCAGTACCCATACGTGGGATGGTCGTAGCGCAACGTGAACTTCAAGTAAAGGAAAACAAAAAAGGGTTGGACCCGGAACCGAAGTTCGGGGTCCAACCCTTT